>NZ_JAAGPL010000080.1:0-37788 GCF_017104785.1 Burkholderia sp. Ac-20353
ACCCCTTTTGCCTGATGACCATAGCGAGTCGGTCCCACCCCTTCCCATCCCGAACAGGACCGTGAAACGACTCTACGCCGATGATAGTGCGGATTCCCGTGTGAAAGTAGGTAATCGTCAGGCTCCCTCAAGCCAGAAACCCCCGCCCAAAAGGCGGGGGTTTTTGCATTGGCGCGGCGGAAATGCGTGGGGCCAGAATGGCGCGCGTACGACGCGCGCTCACTCGCCGATCAGATGAAGCACGATTTCGCGTCGATGCGCGGCACGGCGATGCTCAAACAGATAAATGCCCTGCCAGGTGCCGAGCACCATGCGCCCATGTTCGACAGGAATCGACAACTGCACTTGCGTGAGCGCCGTGCGCAGATGCGCAGGCATGTCGTCGGGGCCTTCGGTGTCGTGCTCGTAGCGCGAGCTGTCTTCGGGCGCGAGCGTGTCGAAGTAATGCTCGAGGTCGCGACGCACCGACGGATCTGCATTCTCCTGGATCAACAGCGAAGCGGATGTGTGCCGGCAGAACACGGTGAGCAGGCCCGTGCGGATCGACTGCTGCTCGACGAACGCGCGCACCTGCGGCGTAAATTCCACGAGGCCGCGCCCGCGCGCTTCGACGATGATGCGTTGAATGGACTGTTGCATGGTCGTCAGGTCTCGCATCTGCTTATGCCAGTGCAGCGAAGCCGTCGGTCTCGATCTGTCCGGAGCTGGTGGGGCGGACGACGCGTGCGACCTCGACGCCGTCGCGCAGGAAGACGAGCGTCGGCCAGAGTTTGATCTTGAATGAGCGACCGAGCGGCCGGCCGGGGCCGTCTTCGATTTTCAGGTGCCGGATAGCGGTGTGCGCGAGGAACGAGTCGCGAATTGCGGGTTGCGCACCCATGCAGATGCCGCACCAGTTGGCGCCGAACTCGATGACGGTCGCACCGGCGAGCGCGTCGACTTCCGCGCGTGTGGGTGCGTCGGCGGTGTAGGTTTGTCGCATATTCAACGTGACCCCATGTGCTTTGCAGAAGAACCACTACGTTGTGGCCTTGCTCGAGGCCCGTGGCTTTACTGTAGCGGAAAAGCGCGTCGTGCCCCATCGAATCGACGAGCGTCGGTTCGCTCGGACGAACATCGGTGGCATGCGGAAGTCCAACCGTCTCCATCGAATCTTCACAATATGTGCATGATGGATGCACGCGTCCGCGCGAATATCGCGCCAAACCGGATCCGGATGATGTCGACGTGACACGCGCCGTCGGACTGGCTGCACAATCGGCCTGACAGACGGCGGGGCCTTATGGCTCGTTTTCGACGATCCCCGAGCCACGATACGCATGAGTAAAAAGATGGGTGCGGGCACAGGTTCGCACAGGTGAAATGTTGACGAATATAAAAGAGACTGCGCGTCACGGAGACAGCCGATTCTGGCGAAGCGCGTTGGTGAGGCGGTGGATCCAGGGTCACGGACGGAACGGCTTCGATTTTCGGCTGTTGCTGGTTCCGCTGGCCGGCATATTCGTCTTCGAATTCACGTGTCTGATGTTCGACATGGTCGTCAGTGCCGTCGTCATCAGTTGCTCGATGTCGATTTTTCTGGGGGTAGCCGGGTTCCTCGGTGCAAAGCGCGAGTATCTCGTTTCGCCCGGCGCCGGAAGAGCCGTGATCAAGGCACGCACGAAGCAGGCTGCCGAGCGATTTTCGTCGATCGGCGCGGGTGCGACCGTGCTCGCGATCTTTCTCAATGCGACCTCCGTGTCGCTGGCGCTGAATGGCCAGCCGCTGCTGCACAGCGTGCTGAAGGACGCGTTCTCGATGTTCATTGCATTGGTCTTTCTCCCCGTCTATATCTCCGGGGTGGTGCGCAAGCTTGCAGTCGCAAGAATCGAAGAATTTGAAGCATTACGAAACGAATCCGTCGGAACGGCGCTGAAGTTCGACAGGAAGGGCGGCGTCCGGGCCGTCGTTCTCGAGGGGCCGGGAGGGCGATCGAACGTGTCGGTGATGGAATACACGACCGTCGGATTCGATCCGCCGATCGACCGGATCGGGCACGGGCAACGGACCGTAGGCGATCAAGCGGCAGATTGAATGCCGAAGGAATGCCGATTGGATTGACCCGACCGGCCGACGGTAAGTCGCTGAACCGACCCGACCGGCGGACGGTCACGTTGCCGCCGGCCGATGATACACAGCGCGCTTCCGAAGCACGCCGCGAACCGGTCAGTCGCGTGCAACGAGAGGCGAACCGGACGCCGCGCGACGACGGTCGCGTTTGCGTGTCGGCGCAAGATCGTCGGGCCAGCGCAACTCGAACAGCGTCCCGCCACCGTCCGTCCGATGGCAGGTGGCTTGCCCGTCGTGCGCATGGGCAATGGCCGCCACGACGGCCAGCCCGAGGCCGCTCCCGCCGCTGCTACCACCAGAGCGCGAGTCGTCTGCACGCCTGAAGGCCTCGAAGATATGCGGCGCGAGGTCGGCGGGAATGCCCGGCCCGTCGTCCTCGACAGACAAACGGCAGCTTCCCTGCCCGACGCATGTCCGAATGCGTATCGAACCGGGCACCGCGTGCCGGCGGGCATTGTCCAGCAAGGCCAGCAGCGCTTGCCGGATCCGGACCGGATCGCAGCGCATGCATTGCTCGTCCAGATCGAGGACGGCGTGCTGGCCCGCTGCCAGGAGCGAATCGCCGAACACGTCGACGACGGCCCGGACATCGGCGGCCAGATCGGTCTCCCGGACATCGAGGTCCAGATGGCCGCTGTCCGCGAGGCTGATCACACGCAGATCCTCGATCAGCCGCGCAAGGCCTTCGACCTGGGTCAGCAGGCTGCGGAACTGGGATTCGTCGGGCGGAAACACGCCCTCGGCCAGCCCCTGCAAGCGCCCGCGCAGCACGGTGACCGGCGTGCGCAGTTCATGGGCGATCGCGGCGTTCCAGAACGTTTGCTCGGCGGTCACGCGCTGCAACTGGGCCGCCAGTGCGTTGAAGTCGTCGGCGAGCAGCGCCGCTTCGCGCAGCGAACGGTCGCCGGCAACCGCCCGTGCATCGAGATCGCCATGGGCGACGCGGCGGATGCTCTGCGCGACGGAGTTGAGCGGCACGAGGATACGGTGGGAAAGCTTGATCGCCACGAAAATGGCAAGCGTCAAGCCGACGAAAATGGTGGAGCCCAGCCATGCCCCCTCCGCACGCGTCGGAATCCAGCCCAACTGACTGCATTGCTCGGGCCAGTAGCGGAACACCAGGTAATAGAACGCGTAGCTGGTCATCACGACCAGCAGTGTCACGCCGATCGCCATCACCGCCATCGACAGCGCAATCTGGCGGCTCAACCCCGCCAGCTTCATTCACCGCTCCAGAGCTTGTAGCCGACGCCACGCACGCCGACCGGAACGCCCGTGACGCCGAGATCCTCCAGCTTCTTGCGCAGCTTGCTGACGTGACTGTCCACCGTGCGCTCCAGCGCATCGCCTTCCGGCAGGCAGGTGGCCATCAGCTCGCCGCGGCTGAACACCCGCTTCGGCGCGCGTGCGAGCTGCGCGAGCAGCTTGAACTCGGTCAGCGTCAGCGCCAGCGTATGCCGTTGGTCGCCGACTTCCACCGTGGCCTCGTGGTTGTCGAGGTCGATCTGGAACGGCGCGGCGCGCAACACGCGCTGCTCGGCCTGGCCTGAACCGGACATCGACCGGCGCAGCACCGCCAGCGTGCGCGCGACGACTTCCGCCGGATTGAACGGCTTGACCACGTAGTCGTCCGCGCCGATGCGCAAGCCCGTCAGCTTGTCGATGTCCTGGTCCAGCGCGGTCAGCATGATGACGGGCGTATTGCCGCGATGACGGATCTCGGTCAGCACTTTCCAGCCGTCGACTTGAGGCATCTGCACATCCAGCAGCACGAGGTCGGGCTTGACGGACAGGTGCAGCTCCAGCGCCTTGCGGCCGTCGGCGGCATGCACGGTGCGCAGGCCGCTGCGCGTCAGGTAGGCGACGAGAATCTCGGCGATTTCGGGTTCGTCCTCGGCAATGAGGACCAGGGCCTGCGCGCCTTGAGCGGCGCCGGACAATCGGGCGGTATCGGGCATGGCGGTGATTTTGACGCGTTACTTCACTTTCATCGGATGTCTCCATCGAACCTCCATCGTACCGCAGAAGAAACGCCATTGACCCCACGCAAACTGCGCCCTGTCATAGCCGGCAGTTGGCTGCCTGCATCCCATGGAGTCCATATGAAGAACGAACAAATCGCCCGCTACGGCGGTGTCTACGCGCTGGTGGCCGCGTTGCTGACAGGCTGCGGGCAATCCGAGAAGCCGGTCGCCCCGCCTGCTACCCCGGTCGCCGCGATGACGCTGACGCCGGCTCCGCTGAAGGTGACCGAGGACCTGCCGGGCCGGATCTCGGCGGTGCGGATCGCCGAAATCCGGCCGCAGGTCAGCGGCATCGTGCTGCGCCGCCTGTTCGAGCAGGGCACCGAGGTGCGCGCGGGCGAGGCGCTGTTCCAGATCAACCCGGCGCCGTTCAAGGCCGACATGGACACTGCCGCCGCCGCGCTTCAGCGCGCCGACGCGGCGCTCGAGCGTGCCAGGGTGCAGACGGCGCGACTCAAGCCGCTGGTCGAAGTGGACGCGATCAGCCGCCAGGTCTATGACGATTCCGTGTCGCAGCGCGACCAGGCCGCGGCCGACGTCGCGCAGGCGCGCGCGACGCTGGCGCGCCGGCAGCTCGACCTGAAGTTCGCCACGGTGGAGGCACCGATCACCGGCCGCATCGACCAGGCGCTCGTGACCGAAGGCGCGCTCGTCAGCAGTACCGACGCCGTGCCGATGGCGCGCATCCAGCAGATCGACCAGGTCTATGTCGACGTGCGCCAGCCGGCGTCGTCGCTGCAGCACCTGCGCGACACGCTGGCGTCCCACGACGGGAATGCCAGTGCCGGCCTGCCGGTCGAGGTGCTGCGCGACGACGGCACGCCTTACGACGTGAAAGGCCGGATGCTGTTTTCCGGCGTGAACGTCGATGCGGGCACCGGCGACGTGCTGGTGCGCGTGCTGGTCGACAACTCGAAGCGGCTGCTGCTGCCGGGCATGTACGTGCGAGCCCGCATTCCGCGCGCGAACTACGCGAGCGCGCTGACGGTCCCGCAGCAGGCGGTGGTGCGCGCCGAGGGCAAGCCGCAGGTATGGGTGCTCGACGCGAAGAACCACGCGCATATCAAGCCGATCGAGCTGGGCGAGCTGACGAACCGCCGCTATCTGGTCCGTTCGGGGCTGCAGGCCGGCCAGAAGGTCGTGGTGGAAGGGATGGAGCGTCTGACCGATGGCGCCGCGGTTGCCGCGAGCGACTGGAAGTCGCCTGATTCCGCGGCCACCACGGCCGCGCGCTGAGTCACGGGGAGCCTCAAGTCATGTCTCAATTCTTCATCCGGCGCCCGGTCTTTGCGTGGGTGATCGCGTTGTTCATCATCCTGATGGGCGTGATCGCGATCCCGCAGTTGCCGATCGCACGCTACCCGTCGGTCGCGCCGCCGACCGTCACCATCTACGCGACGTATCCGGGCGCCACGCCGCAAACCATGAGCGACGGGGTGCTGAGCCTCATCGAGCGCGAGCTGTCCGGCGTCAAGAACCTGCTCTACTACGAGTCGTCGGCCGACACGACCGGCATGGCGCAGATTACCGTCACGTTCAAGCCCGGCACGGTGCCGGCGCTCGCGCAGGTCGACGTGCAGAACAAGCTGAAGGCCGTCGAGCCGCGCTTGCCCGCGGTCGTGCGGCAGAACGGCGTGATCGTGGAGTCGGCGTCGTCCGGCTTCCTGCTGTTCGTCTCGCTCAAGTCCGACAGCGGCCGCTTCGACGAAGGCGCGCTCGGCGACTACATGGTGCGCAACGTCGTCGAGGAGCTGCGCCGTATCAATGGCGTGGGCCGCGTGCAGATGTTCGGGTCTGAACGGGCGATGCGCATCTGGGTCGATCCGTCCAAGCTGATCACCTACGGCCTGTCGATGAGCGACCTGACGACCGCGATCAGCCAGCAGAACGTGCAGATCGCGCCGGGCAGCGTCGGCGCGTCGCCGGCCGTATCGGGGCAGCGGGTGACCGTGCCGCTGACCGTGCAGGGCCAGCTTACGACGCCGGAAGAGTTTGCCGCGATCGTGCTGCGCGCCAACGCCAACGGCTCGAAGGTCGTGTTGGGCGACGTCGCGCGGGTCGAACTCGGCTCGCAGTCCTACAACTTCGTCAACCGCGAGAAAGGCAAGCCTGTCGCCGTCGCCGGCGTGCAGCTTGCGCCGGGCGGCAATGCCGTCAAGACCGCGGAGGCCGTGCGGGCGCGGCTGGAGGAACTGGGCAAGGCGATGCCGTCGGGCATGAGCTACTCGATTCCGTTCGATACCGCGCCGTTCGTCGAGATCTCGATCGAGAAGGTCCTCGATACGCTGTTCGAGGCGATGGTGCTGGTGTTCCTGGTGATGTTCCTGTTCCTGCAGAACGTGCGGTACACGCTGATCCCGGCGATCGTAGCTCCTATCGCGATGCTCGGCACCTTCACGATCATGCTGGTCTCGGGCTTCTCGATCAACGTGCTGACCATGTTCGGCATGGTGCTTGCGATCGGCATCATCGTCGACGACGCGATCGTCGTGGTGGAGAACGTCGAGCGCCTGATGGCGGAGGAGGGGCTGTCGCCGAAGGACGCGACGATCAAGGCCATGAAGGAAATCACCGGCGCGATCATCGGCGTCACGCTGGTGCTGACCGCCGTGTTCCTGCCGATGGCGATGTCCAGCGGCTCGGTCGGCGTGATCTATCAGCAGTTCACGATGTCGATGGCGGTGTCGATCCTGTTCTCGGCGCTCCTCGCGCTGACGCTGACGCCCGCGTTGTGCGCGACGATGCTCAAGCCGATCGCGCACGGGCACCATGAGAAGCGCGGCTTCTTCGGCTGGTTCAACCGCCGCTTCGACCGCCTGACGCAGTGGTATGCGACGCGCGTCGGCCGGCTGGTCGGCCGCACGGGGCGGGTGATGCTGCTGTTCGTCGCGATCTGCTGCGCGATGGTGTTCGGCTTCCGGGCGCTGCCGTCGGCGTTCCTGCCGGACGAGGACCAGGGCTTTTTCATCACCAGCTTCCTGCTTCCTTCCGATTCGACGGCCGGGCGCACGCGCGACGTGGTCAAGCAGCTCGAGCGCCATCTCGAATCGCGTCCCGGGATCGAGTCGAGCATTTCGATCGTTGGCTATGGCTTCTCCGGTTCCGGTCCGAACGCTGCATTGAACTGGGCGGTGCTCAAGGACTGGAAGCACCGCAACGGTGCGACGGCGATGAGCGAAGGGATGCTGGCCCAGCAAGCGATGGCAGGCGTCACCGAAGGTGCGGTGATGAGCCTGTTGCCGCCGGCGATCGATGAACTGGGCAACAGCTCGGGCTTCTCGATGCGTCTGCAGGACCGCGCGAACCTGGGCCATGCGGCGCTCAAGGCGGCCGAGGCGAAGCTGCTCGAGCTCGCGGCGCAAAGCAAAGTCCTGACCGGCGTCTATCCGGACAACCTGCCGGCCGGCGCCAGCATCCGCCTGGACATCGACCGGCAGAAGGCCGAGGCGCTCGGCGTGTCGTTCACGAGCATCAGCGACACGCTGTCCGCGGCGATGGGGTCGACCTACGTCAACGACTTCCCGAATGCGGGGCGCATGCAGCAGGTGATCATCCAGGCCGATGCGCCGGCGCGGATGCAGATCGACAACGTGATGAAGCTCTACGTGCGCAACGTGAGCGGCGGCATGGTGCCACTGTCCGAAGTGGTCCGGCCGGTCTGGGCCGATACCCCGCTGCAGATGGTGCGCTATCAGGGTTACCCGTCCGCGCGCATCTCGGGCAGCGCAGCGCCCGGCTTCTCGAGCGGCGCGGCGATGGACGAGATGGAGCGTCTGGCCAAGCAGCTGCCGCCGGGCTTCTCGGTCGCGTGGACCGGTCAGTCGCTGCAGGAGCGCGAGTCCGCGTCGCAGGCGCCGATGCTGATGGCGCTGTCGATGGTCGTGGTGTTCCTGGTGCTGGCCGCGCTCTACGAGAGCTGGTCGATTCCGCTGTCGGTGATGCTGGTCGTGCCGCTGGGCCTGGTCGGCGCACTCGGCGCGGTGATGCTGCGCGGGCTGCCCAACGACGTGTACTTCAAGGTCGGGATGATCACCGTGATCGGCCTGTCCGCGAAGAACGCGATCCTGATCGTCGAATTCGCGAAGCAGTTGCGCGAGGAAGGCAAGGGGCTCGTCGAGGCGGCCATCGAAGCATCGCGCCTGCGCCTGCGCCCGATCCTGATGACGTCGCTGGCGTTCGGCCTAGGCGTGGTGCCGCTGATGATCGCGGTGGGCGCGAGCGCCGAAACGCAGCACGCGATCGGCACCGGTGTGTTCGGCGGGATGGTGACCGCGACGGTGCTGGCGATCTTCTTCGTGCCGGTGTTCTTCGTGTTCGTGCTGGGCTTCCACGAGCGCGTCGGCGCATGGCGGGTGTTCCGCAGGAAAGTCGTCGCCGTGAGTCAAGAAACGGAAGGTTAATGTCATGCGAATGCTAGTTCTTCCCCTCGCCGTTGCGCTGGCCCTGTCGGCCTGCTCGATGGCACCCAGGCTGGTCAAACCGGAGCTGCCGGTGCCGACGGCCTACACGACGACGGCCGACGGCCAGGCCGATACGCACGCGAACGCGGCCGATCTGGGCTGGCGCACGATGTTCGGCGACCGTCGCCTGCAGCGCCTGATCGAGCTCGCGCTCGAAAACAACCGCGACCTGCGCGTCGCCGCGCTGAACGTCGACGCGGCGGAGGCGCAGTACGGGATCCAGCGGTCCGCGCGGCTGCCGTCCGTCGATGCGACGGGCAGCTTCACGCGCCAGCGCACGCCGGCCAATGCCGACCTGAACCCGCCGGTGCCCGAGTCGATACAGAAGCAGGTCGGCGTGAACGTCGGGATCAGCGCGTTCGAGATCGATCTGTTCGGGCGCGTGAAGTCGCTGTCGGACGCTGCGTTCGCGCGCTACCTGGCGACCGATCATGGCCGCCGGGCCGTGCAGATCTCGCTCGTCGGCGCGGTCGCGAATGCGTACTTCGCCGAGCGCCTCGCGCAGGAGCAGCGCGCGCTGTCCGAGCGCACGCTGGCCGACTGGCAGCAGACGCTCGATCTCGCGCGCCGGCTGAAGGACGCCCATCAGGCAAGCGGCATCGACATCGCGCAGGCCGAAGGCCAGGTCGCGAGCGCGACCGCGGATGTGGAAGCGCGCTCGCGCGCCGTGTCGCAGGCGCGCAATGCGCTGCGGCTGCTGGTCGGCACCGAGCTGCCCGCGGATCTTCCCGAAGCCGTGCCGCTCGATCGGCAGCCCGTCATCACCCGGCTGCCGGCCGGCCTGCCGTCCGAGCTGCTGTACCGCCGGCCGGACATCCTGCAGGCCGAGCAGAACCTGGTAGCCGCCAATGCCGACATCGGCGCGGCGCGCGCCGCGTTCTTTCCGCGGCTGTCGCTGACCACGTCGCTGGGCTTCATCAGCCCGGGGCTGAGCGGCCTGTTCGACGGCGACCATCGCACGTGGGCGTTCGCGCCGCAGGTCACGCTGCCGATCTTCCAGGGCGGCAGGCTGCGCTCCGAGCTGCGGCTCGCCGAGGTGCGCAAGTCCAGCGCCGTTGCCGAATACGAGCGGTCGATCCAGACCGCGTTCCGCGAGGTGGCGGACGGTCTGGCCGGCAGCGAGACCTTCGGTCGCCAGATCGACGCGCAAACCCGGGTGGTCACCAGCGCACAGCGCCGCACCGACCTGTCCAACCTGCGCTATCGCGCCGGCATCGAGGATCGGCTGGAGCTGCTCGATTCGCAGCGGCAACTTTATGCGGCGCGGCAGGCCTTGCTGGATCTTCGGAGTGCCGAATTGAGCAACGCGATCGCGCTCTACAAGGCGCTGGGCGGCGGCCTGACGGATACGGACGTGGCGCCCGCCAACGGCGTGGCCAGCAACTGAGCAACGCAACGTGGCGTCGTCATTCGGGAACGGGCAAGCGGACGGACACCGGATGCTGCCCGGTCATCACCGGCATCCCGAATGATGACGCCCAACTCCAGTCAACACCATGAATTCGCTGATACTGATTGCTGAAGACGAGCCGGAAATTGCAGAAATACTCGACGCGTATCTGACTCGCGAGGGCTTTCGCACTTACCGCGTCGACAACGGACAGGCCGCACTCGACGTGCAGCCGCTGCTGAAGCCCGACCTGGTCCTGCTCGACATCAAGATGCCGCAGAAGAGCGGCTGGGACGTGCTGATCGAGCTGCGCCGGCGCGGCAATACGCCCGTCGTGATCATCACCGCGCTCGACCAGGACATCGACCGGCTGCAGGGGTTGCGCATCGGCGCGGACGACTACATTGCGAAGCCGTTCAATCCGGTCGAGGTGGTCGTCCGGATCCGCGCGGTCTTGCGGCGTACCGCCGGGGCCGTTGCCGACGGCGTGATCCGGGTCGGCAACCTCGAGATCGATACCGAAAGCTACCTCGCGCGGGTGCGCAACGAATCCGGGGAGGCGCAGGTTACGCTGACGCTGACCGAATTCCGGCTTCTGGCGTACATGGCAAGATCGCCGAGCCGCGTATTCACGCGCAGCGAACTGGTCGATGCGTGCCTGGCCGGCAGTGGCGCGATGGAGCGAACGGTCGACAGCCACGTCAGCCGGCTGCGCAAGAAACTCGAATGTGCGGGCGCGCCCGGGATGCCGGAGGTCATGCGCGGCGTGGGTTATCGGCTTCAGGGATTCCAGTGAGCACGCGCAACCGGCTGAGCCGACAGATCGTGCTGTCGATGGGACTCGTTTCGGTCACGACGACGCTGATCGTCCTGGTCGGTTCGTTCATCATCTACGGGTTGCTGTTCACCCTGTCGCCGCCGGCGCGGGGCAGCGCGGTGGATCTGCTGATCCCGCATGGGTCCGATTACCTGATCTTCGCGATGCTGCTGATGACGGGGCTGCTTGCCGCCGTCATCGTCGCGACGCGGCTGGCCCGGCGGATTCTCACGCCGCTCAACTCGCTGGCGGAGGGCGCCCGTCGCATCGCCGCGGGCGACCTGGCCGCCAGGGCGACGCCCGGCGACCGCTCGCTGGGCGAAACGGCGCTGCTGGTCGACGACTTCAACGCGATGGCCGTACGCCTGCAGGGCATG
This sequence comes from Burkholderia sp. Ac-20353, assembly GCF_017104785.1. Lineage (NCBI taxonomy): Bacteria > Pseudomonadati > Pseudomonadota > Betaproteobacteria > Burkholderiales > Burkholderiaceae > Burkholderia > Burkholderia sp. Ac-20353. The sequence goes on from NZ_JAAGPL010000080.1 coordinate 11,178, forward strand.
GCGTCCGACATGACCGCGTGGAATGCGGCGATCGTTCATGAGCTGCGAACCCCGCTGACGATCCTCAGAGGCCGGCTGCAGGGCCTGAAAGACGGGGTGTTCGCGCCGGACACGGCGTTGTTTCGCGGTCTGCTGAATCAGGTCGAAGGCCTGTCGCGGCTCGTCGACGACCTGCACATCGTCACGTTGCAGGACATCGGCCGGCTGGAGATGAATATCCAGCCGACCGATATCGCGCTCGAAGTCCAGAGCGCGGTCGATTCGGTCGGCGACGCGCTGCATGAAGCCGGCTTTTCCGTCGAGCTGGCGACCCCCGCGATCGTGCTGCAATGCGACGGCACGCGTATCCGCCAGGCGCTGCTCGCGCTGCTCGACAACGCGCGTCGCTATGCGGTGCCCGGCAAGCTGCATATCGAGCTGGCGGTCGTGGCTTCGAGCGTCGTGCTGCGTGTGGAGGACGAAGGCCCCGGCCTCAGCCCCGAATTCGCCCGTCATGCGTTCGATCCCTTTACGCGCGCGGACGTGTCGCGCTCCCGTCAATTCGGCGGCTCCGGCCTTGGCCTGTCCGTCGTCCGCGCGATCGCGCACGCGCACCACGGCCAGGTGCGGTATTGCACGTCGCGCGCAGGCGGCTCGATCTTCGAGCTGGAAATCCCGCGTTGATGCCCGCGTTGGCGGTCGCTGGCTGCACCGCCAATGATTCACGGCATGAATACTCGCCGATTCAGAAAATAAATTTCAAAAATGAGCGCGCGCTCGCTAAGCTGGGCCAATCTGACCTGGTGAACACGCGATGGCTGAACTCTCTCTGGTACGGCACGGACAGGCCTCGTTCGGCACGGAGAACTACGACCGGCTCTCCGCGCCCGGCGAACAGCAGAGCGTCTGGCTCGGCGAATACTTCGCGCGACAGGATCTCACGTTCGACCGCGTGATCTGCGGCACGCTGAACCGGCATGCACAGACGGTCGACGCGATCCTGCGCGGGATGGGCCGGGACGGCGTCAGCTACGACCGGCATCCGGGCCTGAACGAATACGACTTCGAAGGGCTGTTCGCGGCCGCGGCCGACGCGTATCCGGAGATCGCGCGGCTCGCGGCCGGCACGATGAAGGAGCACTTCCGCGCGCTCAAGCAGGTGTTGCATCTCTGGTCGGAAGACCGCCTGGGCGGCGCCGTGCCCGAGACCTGGGCGCAGTTCCAGCAGCGCGTCGCCGACGCGCGCGCGGCAATCCGGCAAGGCGGCGCGCAGCGCGTGCTCGCGGTGAGCTCGGGCGGCCCGATCGCGGTCACGCTGCAGCAGGTGCTTGGAGCGCCCGAATCGAGCGCGATCGCGCTGAACCTGCAGATCCGCAACAGCAGCATCTCGCAGTACTTCTTCAACGCCGATGCGTTCCATCTCGCGTCGTTCAACGGCATCCCGCACCTCGAGGATCCGGAGCGGCACGTATTCAGGACCTACGGCTGAGTCACGGCACGAAACCCAGCACACGGAACGACCGGAACGATGACGAACACACCCCAACATCTCGATGTCGACAAGCTGACGCGCTATCTGGAAGACCACGTGCCCGGTTTCGAGGGGCCGGTCGACGCGGAGAAGTTTGCCGGCGGCCAGTCGAACCCGACCTTCCTGCTGCACGCAAAGAGCGGCCGCTACGTGCTGAGGCGGCAGCCGCCGGGCGAGCTGCTGAAATCCGCGCACGCGGTCGACCGCGAGTTCCGGGTCCTGACCGCGTTGTCGGGCACCGCCGTTCCGGTCGCGCATCCGTATCACCTGTGCGAAGACCGCGACGTGATCGGCAGCATGTTCTACGTGATGAGCTTCGAGGACGGCCGGATCTTCTGGAATCCCGCACTGCCGGAGCTGCCGCAGGCGGACCGCGCGGTCTGCTTCGACGCGGTGCTGCAGACGATGGCCGCGCTGCACGATGTCGACGTCGACGCGGTCGGTCTCGCCGACTACGGCCGGCCCGGCAACTATTTCGAGCGGCAGATCGGCGTGTGGACGAAGCAGTATCGCGCGGCGGAAACCGGGCGGCTCGACGCGATGGAAACGCTGATCGCCTGGCTGCCGAACGCGTGTCCGGCCGACGCAGGGCGGCCGGCGCTCGTGCACGGCGACTTCCGGCTCGACAACCTGATGTTCGAGCGCGACAGCTATCGCGTGAAGGCCGTGCTCGACTGGGAGCTGTCGACGCTCGGCAATCCGCTCGCCGATCTCGCGTATTTCTGCATGTGCCTGCGGCTGCCGGCCGACGGCCATATCCCGGGGCTCGCGGGCCAGGATCGCGGCGCGCTCGGCGTGCCGGACGAAGCGCAGATCGTCGCGCGCTATTGCGAGCTGCGCGGGATCGAACCGATCCGCGACTGGCATTTCTATCTCGCGTTCAGCTTCTTCCGGCTCGCCGCGATCGCGCAGGGCGTGAAGGCGCGCGCGCTGCAGGGCAATGCGTCGAACACGGCGGCGCTGCGCGTCGGTGAAATGGCCGGCCGCCTCGCCGAAGAGGCCGTGCGCGTGATCGATGCGCATCGCTGAGCAATCCGAAGCAGTACGCGCGGTACAAGCCGCACACACCTACATATGGAGGAGCGAAACAACATGGCAACGAATCTGTTCGATCTGACCGGGAAGATTGCACTCGTGACCGGCGCGAGCCGCGGGATCGGCGAGGAAATCGCGAAGCTGCTCGCGGAGCAGGGTGCGCATGTGATCGTGTCGAGCCGCAAGATCGACGACTGCCGCGCGGTGGCCGACGAGATCGTCGCGGCGGGCGGCAAGGCCGAGGCGCTCGCGTGCCACGTGGGCCGGATGGAGGACATCGCCGCCGCGTTCGAGCAGATCCGCGCGAAGCACGGGCGCCTCGACATCCTCGTGAACAACGCGGCCGCGAATCCGTACTTCGGCCACATCCTCGACACCGATCTCGCCGCATACGACAAGACCGTCGAAGTGAACATCCGCGGCTATTTCTTCATGTCGGTCGAAGCGGGCAAGCTGATGCGGACGCAGGGCGGCGGCGTGATCGTCAACACCGCATCGGTGAACGCGCTGCAGCCGGGCGACCGGCAGGGCATCTATTCGATCACGAAGGCCGCGGTCGTCAACATGACGCGCGCGTTCGCGAAGGAATGCGGGCCGCTCGGCATTCGCGTGAATGCGCTGTTGCCGGGCCTTACGAAGACCAAGTTCGCGGGCGCGCTGTTCGCGGACGACGCGATCTACGAAACCTGGAAGGCGAAGATCCCGCTGCGCCGCCACGCGGAGCCGCGCGAAATGGCCGGCACGGTGCTGTATCTCGTGTCGGATGCATCGAGCTATACGAACGGCGAGTGCATCGTCGTCGACGGCGGCCTGACGATCTGAGCCCGCGATGAACATCGACAGCTACGCAGGCCAGGTGGTGATGATCACCGGCGCGGCGAGCGGGTTCGGCGCACTGCTGGCGAGCGAACTCGCCGCGATGCGCGCGCGGCTCGTGCTCGGCGATCTGAATACCGAAGGGCTCGAGCGTGTGGCCGAGCCGTTGCGCGCAGCTGGCGCCGACGTGATCGCGCTGCGCTGTGACGTGAGCCGGGAGGCCGACGTCGCGTCGCTCGTGAGCGCGGCCGTCGCGAATTTCGACCGGCTCGACATCGGCGTGAACAACGCGGGCATCGCGCCGCCGATGAAGGCGCTGATCGACACCGACGAAGCCGACCTCGACCTGAACTTCGCGGTCAACACGAAGGGCGTGTTCTTCGGGATGAAGCACCAGATCCGCCAGATGCTCGCGCAGGGCAGCGGCGTGATCCTGAACGTCGCGTCGATGGCCGGCCTCGGCGGCGCGCCGAAGCTGGCCGCCTATGCGGCATCGAAGCACGCGGTCGTCGGGCTCACGAAGACGGCGGCCGTCGAGTACGCGCGCCGCGGGATTCGCGTGAACGCGATCTGCCCGTTCTACAGCGCGACGCCGATGGTGACCGACAGCGACATCGCCGACCGGCAGGACTTTCTCGCGCAGGGTTCGCCGATGAAGCGCCTCGGCCGGCCGGAGGAAGTGGTCGCGACGATGCTGATGCTGTGCGCGCAGGAAAACGCGTATATGACCGGCCAGGCCGTTGCCGTCGACGGCGGCGTGTCGGCCCTCTGAGAACTGCTGTTGCGTCCTCAATTCAGGAGCACGAACATGAATTTCGAATACTCGCCCAAAGTCAAGGAAATGCAAGCGCGCCTGCTGGCGTTCTTCGATCGGCACATCTACCCGAACGAGCATCGGTACGAAGAAGAGGTGACGGCGAACCGCCGCGCGGGCAATGCGTGGGTGCCGACCAAGGTGATCGAGGAACTGAAGCCGCTGGCGCGCGAAGCGGGCCTGTGGAACCTGTTCCTGCCGCGCTCGTCGCGCGCGCCGGAAGGCCTGTCGAACCTGGAATACGCGCCGCTCTGCGAGATCATGGGCCGCGTGCCCTGGGCCGCGGAAGTGTTCAACTGCTCCGCGCCGGACACCGGCAACATGGAGACGCTCGAGCGCTATGCGTCCGAGGCGCTGAAGGACCGCTGGCTCGAGCCGCTGCTGCGCGGCGAGATTCGCTCGGCGTTCCTGATGACCGAGCCGGCCGTCGCGTCGTCGGACGCGACCAACATCGAATGCCGGATCGAGCGGCAGGGCGACGAATACGTGATCAACGGCCGCAAATGGTGGTCGTCGGGCGCCGGCGACCCGCGCTGCGCGGTCTACATCGTGATGGGCAAGACCGATCCGGACGCAGGCCGCCACGAGCAGCAGTCGATGATCGTGGTGCCGGCCGACACGCCGGGCATCACCGTGCTGCGCCACCTGCCGGTATTCGGCTACGACGACGCGCCGCACGGCCACATGGAAATCGACCTGAAGGACGTACGCGTGCCCGTGTCGAACATCCTGCTGGGCGAAGGCCGCGGCTTCGAGATCGCACAAGGCCGCCTCGGGCCGGGCCGCATCCACCACTGTATGCGCAGCATCGGCATCGCCGAGCGTGCGCTGGAACTGATGTGCAAGCGGCTGAGCTCGCGCGTCGCGTTCGGCAAGCCGCTCGCGCAGCACAGCGTGTGGCACGAGCGCATCGCCGAAGCGCGCTGCATGATCGAGCAGGCGCGCCTGCTGACGCTGAAGGCCGCGTACATGATGGACACCGTCGGCAACAAGGTTGCGAAGGCCGAGATCGCGATGATCAAGGTGGTGGCGCCGAACATCGCAGGCCAGATCATCGACTGGGCGATCCAGGCGCACGGCGCCGCCGGCGTGTCGAACGACTTTCCGCTGGCGTTCGCGTACGCGAACCAGCGCACGCTGCGCTTTGCCGATGGCCCGGACGAGGTGCACCGCGCGGCGATCGCCAAGCTCGAACTCGCGAAGCACCTGCATCGTCTGGGCGATGTGGCCGACATGCCGGTCACGCGTGGCGCGTAGCGCCGTGGAGGGCCCGCCGGGCCGGCGGCCCGGCATGGACGCAAGCGCGGCTCTCGCCTTAAGATGCGGGCGAGGAGGCGACGCGATGCGTTTATCGAAGCTGGACCTGAACCTGTTTGTCGTATTCGAGGCGATCTACGTCAAGCGCAACCTGACGCGCGCGGCCGAGGTGCTGAGCATCACGCAGCCGGCCGTCAGCAACGCGCTCGCGCGCCTGCGCAAGACCCTGAACGATCCGCTGTTCGTCAGCACGCCGGCCGGGATGGTGCCGACGCCGATGGCCGAGAACATCATCGGCCGCGTGCGCGAGGCGCTGCAGCTGCTCGACTCCAGCGCGCACGAAGGCGACGTGTTCGATCCCGCGTCGTCCACGCGCGTGTTCCGGCTGAGCATGAGCGACCTGACCGAGGCGCTGGTGCTGCCGGCGCTCGGCGAGCTGCTGCAACGGCATGCGCCTGGCATGCACGTGCGCAGTTACTACATGGATCGTGGCGAGGTGTCGACGGCGCTCGCGAACGGTTCCGTCGATATCGCAATCGACGCGCCGCCGCTCGGCGATTCGTCGCTGCAGCAGGCGCCGGCGGTCCGCGATCGTTACGCGTGCATGATCCGTCACGATCATCCGTTCAAAGGCGATGTGCTGTCGATGGACGACTATCTCGCGATGGGCCACATCCACGTGTCGAGCCGCCGCAAGGGCAGCGGCCACGTCGACACGGAACTGGCGCGCCTCGGGCATCGCCGCACCATCCAGATGCGCGTCCAGCACTACATGGTGGCGCCGCTGATCGCGATGCGCGGCGATCTCGCGCTGACAGGGCCGCTCAGGCTGCTCAGGCGCTATCCGGCGCGCATTCTCGAGCTGCCGTTCGAGGTGCCCGATCTCGAATACTGCTGCTTCTGGCATCGCAGCGCCGAGCGGGACCAGGCCAATCAGTGGTTGCGCGAGCAGCTGATGCAGCTGATGCGCGATATGGCCGACTGACGCCGACGCGGGCGAACGCGCGCATCACGGCGGGGCGGCCGGGCCAGCCTGCGCGTCGGTAAAAAAGTGTCGAATCCCGGCGGCGGCGCTGCGCGCCGCGTTCTTTGCCGGCGCCCTCCCGATCGGTTCGCGTATGACTAAACTGAAGATGCGTCCGTGCCCGTTCCGGGGAAAAGATCATGCGAATGCGTCATGCCCGTCCATCAGCGCGATTGTCTCGTCGCAACGTCGAAGCGATCGAAGGGGAGTGGGGCTTCAGGTCGCTCGCGGATGCGATCCCCCATATCATGTGGACGGCCGGGCCGGACGGCTCGCTCGACTACGTGAACCGCCGCGGGCTCGAGTTTGGCGGACTCACGCTCGAGCAGGCTCGCGCGCAGAACTGGGAGCTCTTTCTTCATCCGGACGATCGGCAGCGCGCTGCCGAACGTTGGGCGCACTCGATCGAGAGCGGCGACGAGTTTGAAATCGAATATCGCTTGAGGAGCGCATCCGACGGCGCGTATCGCTGGTTCCTCTGTCGTGGGCTGCCGTACCGGGATCGCACCGGCAAGATCATCAAGTGGTTCGGCACCGAGACCGACATCGAGGACCAGAAGCAGGCGCAGGCTGCGGCGGAGCGCGCGAATCGCGCGAAGTCCGAGTTTCTTTCCGGGATGAGCCACGAACTGCGCAGCCCGCTCAATGCGATCCTCGGCTTTGCTCAGCTGCTGGCGTCCGAGACGCCGCCGCCGACGCCGTCGCAGCAGGCGAGCCTCGATCAGATCCTGCACGCGGGGTGGCACCTGCTCGCGTTGATCAACGAAGTGCTCGATCTCGCGAAGATCGAATCCGGGCACGTATCGATGTCGCCGGAGCCGGTATCGCTGCGCGACATCCTTCAGGAGTGTGCGGCGATGATCGGGCCGCAGGCGGAGCAGCGCGGGATTCGCGTGAACTTCCCGCGTGTCGATCCGCTTTGCCATGTCCGCGCCGACCGGACCCGCATCAAGCAGGTGCTGATCAATCTGCTGTCGAACGCGATCAAGTACAACCGCGCGTCGGGCACGGTCGACGTCGATTACGACACGTCCGTTGCGCAGCGGGTTCGCGTCAGCGTCCGCGATACCGGTGCGGGCCTGTCGCCGGGCCAGCTGAACCAGCTGTTCCAGCCGTTCAACCGCCTCGGGCAGGAAGCCGGCGCCGAAGAGGGCACGGGCATCGGTCTCGTGGTCGCGAAGCGGCTGACGGAGCTGATGGGCGGCGCGATCGGCGTCGAGAGCACCGTCGGGCAAGGGAGCGTGTTCCGGATCGAACTCGATTCGGCGCCACCTCCGGAGATGGCGGCGCCGGCCGGCACACAATCCGACACGTCAGGCGACGACATGACGCAACACGATGCTGTCGAGGCGCCCGTGCATACCGTGCTCTATGTCGAGGACAACCCGGCCAACCTGAAACTGGTCGAGCAGCTGGTCGCGAGGCGCGCGGATTTGCGCATGCTCAGCGCCGCGACGGGACAAAGCGGTGTCGAGCTCGCGCGCAGCGCGCTGCCGCAGGTGATCGTGATGGATATCAATCTGCCGGACATCAGCGGCATCGAAGCGCTGGACATCCTGCGCAGGAACCCCGCGACGTCGGGCATTCCCGTCGTCGCGCTCAGTGCAAACGCGATGCCGCGCGACATCGAGAAAGGCCTGAAGGCGGGCTTCTTTCGCTATCTGACGAAGCCGATCCGGATCGACGCGTTCATGGATGCGCTTGCCGAAGCGATCGCGGGCACGGAAGGGAAACACTAGCGCGCGTCCAGTCGCCCGTTACGCCCCAGGGTAGCGAACCATGATCGATTCCAGCGCGATCCTCGACGCGAGCATCCTGGTCGTCGACGATCTCGAAGCCAATGTGCTGCTGCTCGAGCAGTTGCTGCACCGGGCCGGCTACGCGCGTGTCGCGTCGACGACGGATGCGTCCGCGGTGTACGAGCTTCACCGCGTGAACCGCTACGACCTGATCCTGCTCGATCTCCAGATGCCCGGCATCGACGGCTTTCAGGTGATGGAGAACCTGAAGGCGCTCGAGGCGGACAGCTATCTCCCGGTCATCGTGATCACCGCGCAGCCGGCGCATAAACTGCGCGCACTGCAGGCCGGTGCGAAGGACTTCATCAGCAAGCCGTTCGATCTGGCCGAAGTGCTGATGCGGGTTCACAACATGCTGGAGGTACGCCTGCTGCATCGGGAGCTGCGCAGCTACGGTCATGCGCTCGAACAGAAGGTGCGCGAAGTGGAGGCGAGCCACGCGCTGATCCGCCGCCAGAGCGACGAATTGCAGAGCCTGTATGCGAAGGTCGTCGCCGAGCAGAAGGTGTCGGAGCGGCTGCTGCTCAACATGCTGCCCTATCCGATCGCCGAGCGGCTGAAGGCGCACCTCGACGACATCGCCGGGAGTTTCCCGGAAGTGATTGCGGACCGCTTCCCGGAGGTGTCGGTGCTGTTCGCGGATATCGTCGACTTCACCGGTTTCTCGGCCGGCATGCGCCCGGAGCAGCTCGTTGAGATGCTCAACGAGATCTTCACCGGCTTCGACATCATTGCCGACCACCGCGGCCTCGAGAAGATCAAGACGATCGGCGACGCGTACATGGCGGCCGCGGGCCTGCCCGTCCCGGCCGAAGACCACGCGATGCGGGCCGCGCACATGGCGCTCGACATGATCGACGCGCTGGCGCGCTTCAATGCGCTGCGGCACTGCAAGCTGCAGCTGCGGATCGGCATCAACAGCGGCGAGGTCGTGGCCGGCGTGATCGGCAAGCGCAAGTTCATCTACGACCTGTGGGGGATGGCCGTGAACCTCGCGAGCCGGATGGAATCGCAGGGCGTGGCCGGGCGCGTGCAGGTGACGGAGGCGACGCGCGCGAGGCTCGGCGACACGTTCGTGTTCGAGGAGCGCGGGATGATCGCGGCGAAGGGCATCGGCGAATTCCGCACGTGGTTCGTGGTCGGGAGAAACGGTGGGGCGCAAACCTGAAGCGGGGCGGTTCCGATGCGCCGGAGAACGATCGCGGGCCGCAGGTCGATACGTCGATACGTCGACCGCGCATCGAACGCACGCATGTCCGTTTCCGTATCGACGTAGCCTGCCCGTATGCGCGCGTCGTGACATGCCCGCAGCGGCCGCTATGGGCGTGGTGCGTAGCAGTGTGCGGGCTTTACGGCTTCACCGCGGCAACCGCGGGTGCGCCCGAATGCGTACCGGGCGCGCCGGCCGGGCCATACGCGGCTTCGGCGCGTCGGGAATCGGCAAGGCGCTTGGCGGTGAGGCGATCCTGCGCGGCGAGGATGTCTTCCGGATAGTTGCCGCCGTCGCCGGACGACGTGTTGTAGCCGACGGATTCGAGATCGAGCAGTTCCTGGCGCACTTGCGCGCGCGTGACGGTCGAGTTCGACGACTGCGCGAACGAGACGGCCGGCGTGGCAAGCAGAACGGCGGCGGCAGCGGAGACGGTGGCGATGGTGACGACGATGGATTTCATGATTCCCTCACGAGTGTTCGTTGCGGTTCGGTATGAGCGGGATTTCCTGAACCGATGAGTCAAGTCTAATCAGTCAGCGATACTGAATAAATCCCGATTCGTGGTGAGCACTTTTCCAGAAAGTACGACATTGGATGGAATGGCGACGGCGGTGATCGGGACGCGGCGAGCGTGATGCGCGAGCGTGCCCGATGCGTGCCGACATCCGTCAGTCATTCGAAGCGTCAGGCGTCCGCCTCCGCTGCGACGGCGATGCTCGCATCGAACGCGCCGAACGCACGTGGCGCGGAGATCAGCGGCAGCCTGAAGCGGGCGGCGGCCAGGTCGACGAAAGCGCGGACCTTGCCGGGCAGGAACTCGCGGCCCGGGTACACGAGCGACACCGCGACGCCATCGTTCACGATGCGATAGTCACCGAGCAGGCGGCTCAGCGTGCCGATCCGCAGGTCGTTCGCGACCACATATTCAGGCAGCAGCGCGACGCCGCAGCCCGCCAGCACGAGTTGCCGCTGCATCAGCGCGCTGTTCACCGTGATCGGCGCGTCGATCTGCACGTTGTCGATCGTGCCGTTCGAGCCCGCCCATCGATAGGTCCTCGCACTGGCGGCAAGACTGACGACTCGATGGTCGACGAGTTCGACCGGCCGCCGTGGCACCGGCGCTTTCAGCAGATAGGCGGGCGATGCGACAGCGACGAGCTGCGTATGGACGAGCGTGCGCGACACGACGGAGATCGACGTGATCATCGTGTCCGCGACGATGCCGACGTCGAATCCGCCGCCGAGCAGGTCGACTTCCGATTCGGTCAGCGTAAGGTGCAGCGACACATCCGGGTGACGCGACTGGTACTCGGCGAACAGGCCCGCAAGTTCCGGCGACATCAGGCTGTCGAGCACGACGACGTTCAGGTCGCCGGCAATCTTGCTCGATTGCTGCGTCGCGCGCGATTCGATCTCGGCGAGATCCAGCAGCAGCGCGCGGCACCCGTCCGCATAGCGGATGCCGATTTCGGTCAGGACAGTCTTGCGCGTTGAGCGCTGCAGCAGCTTGACACCCAGATGCGACTCGAGATCGCCGACATAGCGCGTCACCAGCGACGGCGAAAGATTCAGCTGATTGGCCGCATGGGAAAAATGATGCGTGTCTGCAACCTTGAGAAAGACCCGCATCGCACTGAACAGATGATTCACGATGGCTCTTGGAAGGAGAAGGCGTTGAAGGACGCGGAGCCTGCTTCCCGCAGGCCGTTCACGTCGAGGAACCGCGGGACGTCACGAGCGGCATCAGCTGCCGAAATAGGGATTGCAGAAGCTCACCGGACCGACGCATTGCGATTCCGGGGTGGCATCGTGACCGGCCGGTGCGTTGATGGCCGGGACGACTGCTTTCGTCGCGGTGGCGGCGCGGCCGCCATTGCCGGCGTCGTTCGAGCGCGCAGCGAGTTGTGCCGTGTAGGCCGGATTGGTGGCGGCGTCGGCGGCGTGCGAGCTGCCGCTGGCCGTCGGTGCCGATTCCTGGTGGATGACGGAAGGTGCCTGTTGTTGTGCGGATGCGCTTGCGACGACGCCGGAAAATGCAGCGAATGCGATGACGGTGCTCGTGATGAGATGCTTTATCATTTAGGATTCCGATTAAACTGTTTCGTATTTTTCAGGATCGGCGGTACACGCGCCGGGGCCTTCAACGCCGTGATTCGGCGTGACCGATTCGCCGGGAATCGATATTCAAAGGATGAAGGAAATCCGCGATGGTGTCCAAGGCGAATTTCCGATCTTCCCAATAAGGCAAATCGATAATTCGATGAAGTATTTATGAAACGAATTGACGTTTCCGTCCTGCGATCGTTCTGATCGACGGATCGCTCACGCGGATCCTGGATAAAACATATTCGGAATCCGAACGTTAATGGTCGGCGTCGAATCGATGCTGCGATCAGTGCAACGTCCGCCGCCCGAAGACGAACCCGAACGTCACGAACCCGAACGTCACGAACCGCCGCGCGTCGTCAGCGTGCGCAGCGACGACAGGCTGCCTTGCTCGAGCATTTCGCGCACGGTCTCGGCGAACGCCGTCGACGCGACGGTGCGATACGCACCCTTGCGGCGCAGCAGCGCGACGGTCCGCACGGGGAACGGCGGATCGAGCGGCACGTATTGCAGGTCGCGGTGCTCGAATTCGATGGTGCCGGGCAGGATCGTTGCGATCTTGCCGCGGCTCACGATCTTCAGCACCGCACTGATCGAATTCGCCTGCAGCGCGACATTGGGCTGCATGTCGTATGACTGGAAATAGCTGTCGATATAGAAGCGCGACACGAAACTCGTCGTCAGCAGCGCGAGCGGTATCTCGGCGAGCTGGTTCGGCGTGACGGGGTCGCGCTGCGCGGTGAGCGGATGCGTACGGCCGACCACGAGCATCAACCGCTCGGGAAACAGCGCCTCGGCTTCGATTTCATCGGAGCGCACGTCGACGAACCCGAAAGCGAGATCGACCTGGTCGTCGCCGAGCGCGGTTTCCACCGCATCGAGCGACATTTCGGTCATCTCGATCACGATGCCCGGATAGCGCTCGTGGAACTGCTCGATCACCGGCGCGACGAGATATTCGGTGAACGTCGGCGTAAAGCCGACCCGGAGCTGCCCGCGCGACAGATCGTGCACGTCGTGCAGCGCACGTTGCGCGGTGAGCAGGTCGTTGTGCGCGCGGCGCACGTATTCGAGATAGACGCTGCCGAAATCGGTCAGCTGGACTACGCGTCCGCTGCGGTCGAACAGCTGGGCGCCGAGCTCCTCCTCCAGTTGGCGGACTTTCTGCGACAGCGCCGACTGCGACACGCGAAGCGCCTCGGCGGCCCGCGTGAAATTGCGGTGCTCGTCGATCGCGAGCAGGTAGCTGATGTTGCGAAGAAGGGGGCTGCGTTGCGTGAACTTCATGTTGCGCGGGATGAGTCGCTGATCGCGTGGGTCTGGCAGACCGCCATTATGCGCCGGGCGCGCGATGACGATGTCGGATTCGATCATTGCCAGCCGCCTCCGAGCGCCAGGAACGTCGCGACCTGATCGTCGTTCACATCGTGCCGGGCGGCAGCGACGGCGGTCTCGGCGGCGAGCCAGGTGCGCTCGGCGTCGAGCGCGGCGAGCCCGCCGATCTTGCCGCCGCGCCAGAGTGCGTCGGTCTGGTCCAGCACCGCGCGCGCCGCGTCGCGCGAGGCTTCGAGGCGTTGCAGCCGGTCGAGTGCGCCCGCATAGGTGTCGAGCGAGGTCTCGGTTTCGCGCAGCGCAGTGAGCACCGTCGCGTCGAAATGAGCGAGGCTCGCGCGGCTGTCCGCCTGCGCGGCCGCGATGCGGTCTCGAATCGTGCTGCGATGCAGATCCCACGTGACCATCGGGCCGACGGCGAAGCGATTCGTCAGCGGCGTGAAGAAGGCCGCGGCCCCGCCGGTCGAGCCGATGCTCGCGCCAAGCTTGATGTCCGGGTAGAGCGCGGCCGTTTCGACGCCGATCCGCGCGGTCGCCGCGGCGAGCCGGCGCTCGGCCGCGCGCACGTCGGGCCGCCGCTTCAGCAGCGCGCGCCCGTCGCCGGTCGGAATCGGCTGGGTCAGCGCGAGCGGTGCGTGGCACGCGAGCAGTGCACGGTCGTAGTTTTCGGGCGGTTGTCCGGCAAGCGTAGCAAGGCGGAACGCCGCGTTCAGCCGGCGCGCCTGCAGCGGCGCGAGCTGTGCGCGGCTGTTCTCGATTCCGCCTTCCTCGCGCCGCTGTTCGAACGGCGGCGTGCGGCCGTGCGCAATCAACTGGCGGGTGAGCGCGAGGCGCCGCTGCTGCACCGTGATCGAGCGCTGCACGACATCGAGCTGGTTGCCGGCGTTGCACAGGTCCGAATACGCGCGCGTGACTTCCGCGGCAACGTTGACGCGCACGAGATCGCGGGCCGCGACGACAGCCTCGTGGTCGGCGGATGCTGCCTCGATGCCGCGCCGGATCCCGCCGAATAGATCGAGGTCGTAGCTCATCGTGAGGCCGATGTTGTAGATCTCGTGCCGCGGCGGTTCGACGTGCGACAGCACCGATGCCGCTGACTGCTGCGTGTAGTTCGTCGACGCGTCTGCGGCGACGCTCGGCTCGCGCGCCGTGCGCGTGGCCGCGAGCAGCGCGTCGCTGCGCTCGAGATTCGCCTGCGCGGCGCGGAGATCGACGTTGCTGGCGAGCGCCTTCTCGACGAGCCCGTCGAGTACCGGATCGTTGAAGAGCCGCCACCAGCGAGCGGGCAGCGGATCGTTCGTCGCGACCGCTGCGCCGGCGATGAACGCGCCGTTGGCCGCGCGCGCATTGACGAGCGCGTCCGGCGGAACCCGGTAGTCCGGTCCGACCTCCGCGCAGGCGGCGAGCGCGATGCAGAGCGCGGCGGCGACGGTCTTGCGCAGCCTTACCATGGCAGGCTCCTGCGCACCGTGACGTCGCCGGCGCGCGCGTGAATCTCGACGGACGCGGTTTGCCCCGGCACGAGCCGCACGCCCGGCGGAATCGAATCGATGACGACGCGCACCGGGATGCGCTGCGCGAGACGCACCCACGTGAACGCGGGATTCACGTTGGCGAGCTGCGCGTCGCCGCCTGCGCGCTCGCGGTCTTCGACACCACCGGCGATGCTTTGCACATGGCCGCGGATTTCGCTCGCGACACCCATCAGGTAGATGCTCGCGGGATCGCCGACGTGAATGGCCGGCATTTTGGTTTCCTCGAAATAGCCTTCGACACGCAGCGATGCGTCGTTCACGAGCGCCATCGCGCCTTTGCCGGCGTTCAGATAGACGCCGGGCAGCAGGCCGACGTTGGTCACGGTGCCGTCGACCGGCGCCCGCACGAGCGTGCGTTCGAGATTCAGCGCGGCGAGCTCGCGCGCGGAGCGGGCCTGTGCGACGGCCGCACGCAGCTTCTCGACGCGGGTCGTCCCCTGGTCGGTCGATTCCGCTGCCACCACGTCCGGCATCGCGCGATTGCGGCGATCCTCGCGAATCGCTTCGTCGAGTTCGGCCCGCTGGCTCGCGAGATTCGCATCGGCCTGTTCGAGCGCGATCTGGTAGCGCGACGGGTCGATCACCAGCAGCACCTGCCCTTTCGTGACGTTCTGATTGTCGTGCACGCGCACGTCGGTGACGAGGCCGCTGACGTCCGGGGCGATCGGCACGACGTCGGCGCGCACCTTGCCGTCGCGCGTGAGCGGTTCGATCTGGTAGCGGATCCACAGTCCGTAGATCGCGCCGAGAATGGCGACGAGGATCGCGGCCGTCAGCGCGGTGCGCAACAGGGGAATGGTTCGCTTCATGTCAGGAGAGGATCCTGTGTGGGAAATAGGCGTCGGCAAGATGGGCGATACCCCACCAGAGCAGGAAGAACGTCGCCAGCTCGAGCAGCGCGGGTTGCCAGAGGAGCACGCGCAGCGGCAGGCGCAGCAGCGTGTCGCGCAGCAGGAACGTGATGAGCAGCGCGATGGCGGCCCAGATCAGCGCGGACGGCATGTAGATGCCGAAAATGTGGATCTCCTCGATCATCGTGTCGCTCCTTCGACCAGTTGCACATGCGGGAACAGGTTGCAGCGCATGCCGACGAGCGCGAGCAGCGTCGCGTCGTCGCGGCCGGTCGTATTGCGCGCGGCTGCGCCGATCGCGCGATTCAGCGCGCGCAGCAGTGGCGCGGTGGCCGCAATCGGACGGTGTGCGTCGGCTCTCGCGCGAAACAGGTTCGACACTTCCTCGAGCGCCGCCTCGATCGCGTCGCGCGTGTTTGCGTCGCCGTTCTCGAGCCCCTGCCGCACCTGGATGATGTTGCGGCCGATGCGCAGGTCGCTCAGGCCGTCGACCGCATGCAGCGCATCGCCGGGATGCGCGAAGGCCATCCGCGCCGCGACCTGGCCGAGACGGTCGACCGCGCGCGCGGTCCACGTGGGTGCATCGAGCGGCCGATGCGGATCGGCCATCTGCGCGAGATCGGCCCAGTTCTGACGGACGATCCGGTAGGCGGTCCAGCGCGTGCTCGCGGAGCGGAAGAGTTTGGTCACGACGAGCGTCGTGACGATGCCGCCGACCTGCGCAAGCCCGGTATTGAGGAACAGCGCGAAATCGGCCTGGAAACGATCGAGAAAACCCATGGCGACGATAAAGCAGGAGAACATCGGAAGCGCGCGTGCGGTTCGCGCGGGATCGGCCTGGATGTAGCCCATCCAGACGAAGGCTGGTGCGAGCGTCAGGATCAGCATCCCGGCGCCGTCGACACGCGGCAGGATCACGAACAGGTACAGCGCGGCCAGCGGGAAGGTCGTGAGCGTCGCGACCAGGTATCGGCCGATCGCCGGCGCGGGATCGTCCTGCGCCGCGAACGAGCAGGTAACGAGCGCCGCGAACGCGGCGGTCGCCGAGCCGTTCGGCCACGCGAGCAGGATCCACACCGCGCAATAGAGGATGATCGCGGTCGTCGTCGCGGCGCCGGCGAGCAGCGCGAGGCCGTGATCCCGCGCGAGCCGGAATCGGCGCGCGCCGTCGACGGCCTGCAGGTGGCGCGCGAGTTCGGCGTCGCTTTCGGCGAAAGTGCGCACGAGGCCGCGTGCGGCATGCAACGTGTCGATGAAATCGGCCGTGCGGTCGAACAGGCTCGCGGCCAGCAGCGACGTCCAGGTCGGGTCTTGCAGGTGCTTCGCCGCGAGTGCGCGACAGCGGGAGGCAAGGTCGTCGTCGAGCGCTTCGCCGACTTCCTGCGACGCGTTCAGGTCGCCGATCAGCGAATCGACCAAGGCCGACGTTTCCGCGTCGACCGCATTCAGCGAGCGCAGCTGGTCGAGCCGGTTGGCGGCGGCCGACGCGATCGACAGCAACGCCGCAAGGCGATGCTGCAGCGCTGTCACGGTATCGCGCGTCGCGAGCGCGAAGCGCTGGTCGAACGGCAGGTTGGTCGCGATCATGCCGAGCTCGGTGACGTCGGCCGCGAGCTTGCGGCGATGTTCGTGCTCGAGGCGCGTGTGATGCGTGCCGAACGCTTCGGCGGTCCAGCGGCATGCATCGTCGAGAAAGGACAGCGCGCGTTCGTGGATCACCGGCCGGATGTTGGCGGGCTTCAGGACCATGTGCGTGATCGTCACGCAGAGGATCGCGACCGTCATTTCCTCGACGCGGGAGATCGCGGTGATGAAGATGTTCGTCGGGTCGTCGAGATAGGGAAAACAGATGACCGCCGAACTGAACGCTGCCATCTGGAACAGGAACGCGCGCGGCGTGCGGTCGAGCACCGCGAGATAGATGCAGAACCCGATCCAGAGCGCGACGCACAGCACCAGCAGCACCGGCGAATTCTGCAGGTTGGGCGCGACGACGATCGTCACCGCCGCACCCGCGGCAATGCCCGCGAGGCGATAGATCACCTTCGGACGAAACGCGCCGGCCATCGGCTGCGCGGTCACGTACACGGTCAGCAGTGCCCACCACGGGCGCGGGAAGCTGAACGTGAACGAGATCAGCAGCACCAGCGCGGCTGCAATGAAAGTGCTGATCGAGAACAGCAGCTTTCTTGGATCAATGGATAAGGGATCGCGCGACCGAAGCGGCGCGACGGAGGCTTGCGACACGTCAGATTCCTTTCGAGGGTCGGGCGGTGGCGGTGGTGCGGTGATCGCGCAGTGGCGTCAAAGGAGGCGCGCCGTGCTTCGTGCTGCGCTTCGCCGGTTTGCGGCATGCGCCGCAGCGGAGGGAGGTCGGTCGTGTGGCAAAAAGGTCCCACACGCAACATGCGGTTCTTGCTGGCATTTCAAGCACGAGTGCGCGCCTTTTCCTTTTTATTCAAGAGCATGGCCACGCACATCGGGTTACAGCGGGCGCCACGAAAACTCAGGTATGAAGGATCAGGGTTTCATTCGATTGCGATGGCCGAGATTGTGCTCGCCGCGGCGCGCGGCGTCCAAGTCGGATTTCCGACCGGGGCGATCGGTTTTGCTTATAGAACGCAAGAATCTTCCGATTCGCGCCGCGATTTCGCGCCGAAATATCGCACCACCCGAAATAACATTTTGTCTCGATCAGATCCCGCAGCGTTGCCGGATCCGCGTTGTAACCATGGAGACAATCGATGAACATCCCCGCACCGTCATCCCCTTCACTGCAACTGGATGGGGCGCTTCTGCTCGCGCAATTGCGCGCGCTCGGCGAGGTGGGCGCCGATCCCGATGCGGGCGGACGCACGCGCATCGCGCTCACTGACGACGAGCGCGCGGGGCGCGACCTCGTCGTCGAATGGATGCGCGAACTGGATCTCGAGATCCGCATCGACCGCATCGGCAACATCTTCGGCACGCTGCGGGCCGAATCGGACGACGGCAGCCAGCGTCCGCTGATGATGGGTTCGCATATCGATACCGTGAAGAATGCCGGCGCGCTCGACGGCTGCTATGGCGTGCTGGCCGGCCTCGCGGTCGTGCGCGCGTTCCGTCGCGCGGGCATCCGGCCGCAGCGCTCGATCACGATCGGCGCGTTCACCAACGAGGAAGGCATTCGCTACCAGCCCGACATGATGGGGTCGCTCGTCCATGCGGGCGGCCTGGCCGTCGAGACTGCGCTGGACACGATCGGCATCGACGGCACGCGGCTCGGCGACGAAATCGCCCGCATCGGCTACGCGGGCGACCTCGAGCCCGGCGCGATCGTGCCGCATGAATATCTGGAACTGCATATCGAACAAGGGCCGATCCTCGAAGCGGAAGGCATCCGTATCGGTGTGGTCGAGAACCTGCAGGGCATTTCGTGGCAGCGGATCACCGTGCAAGGGAATGCCAACCACGCGGGCACGACGCCGACCCATCTGCGTCACGATGCGGGCTGGGTCGCTGCCGCGGTCGCGGTGTTCGTGCGCGAACTCGCGGTTGCGACCGGCACGACGCTCGCGACGATCGGCATGCTGCGCATCGAGCCGAACGTGATCAACGTGATCCCGCGCAAAGCGGTGTTCACGGTCGATCTGCGCGATCCGGACGAATCCCGGCTGCAGCACGCGGAACGGCGCCTCGCCGAATTCCTCGCGCAGGTGGCGGAACAGGAGGGCGTGACGATCACGACGGAGCGCCTCGTCCGTTTCGAGCCGGTGATCTTCGACGCGGGCCTCGCCGATGCAATCGAAGCGTCGGCCGCGCGCATGGGCTTCTCGCATCGCAGGATGACGTCCGGCGCCGGACACGACGCGCAGATGATCGCGCGCATCGCGCCGGCCGCGATGATCTTCGTGCCGAGCCGCGGCGGGATCAGCCACAACCCGCGCGAACACACGGACGACGAACAGCTCGTCGACGGCGCGAACGTGCTGCTGGACGTCGTGCTCACGCGGCTCGCCGCGCGTTGATCAAATAGCGCGGTTTCGAACCATCCCCTTAACTCATTGTTGGAGTCCTACGGCCATGCTGGCAGCCAATCCACGCGCAACGCGCATCCCGTATCCTGAAGAACTGAAAGGCATCCTGAATATCGAGCGCGCGCAGGAAAGCCGCGCGTGGCTTTCCTGCTGGGACAAGATCGCGCCGGACGCGACACCGCTGCATGAACTGCCCGGGCTGGCGGCCGGCCTCGGTATCGGCAGCCTCTGCGTGAAGGACGAGTCGGCCCGCTCGGTGCTGGGCAGCTTCAAGGCGCTGGGCGCGCCGATTGCGCTCGTGCGCCTGATCCTGCGCTTGTGGCCCGGCCACGATCTCGATCCGCGCGCGCTGTTCGAAGGGCGCTATCGCGAGCTGCTGACGCACTTCACGGTGATCAGCGCGACGGACGGCAATCACGGCAAAGGGCTCGCGGCCGCCGCGCAGACGCTCGGCTGCCGCTGCGTGATCGTGCTGCATGCGAACGTGAGCGTCGAGCGGGAACAGGCGATTGCCGCGTATGGCGCGGAGATCGTCCGGATCGCCGGCAACTACGACGAGTCGGTCGACGAGGCCGCGACGCTCGCCGCCGCGAACGGCTGGCATGTCGTGTCGGATACGTCGTACGACGGTTACGAGGAGATTCCGCGCGACGTGATGCAAGGCTACGGCACGATTGCCGCGGAACTCGTCGAGCAGAGCGGCAGCCAGCCCGATCGGCCGGCCTTTACGCACGTGTTCCTGCAGGGCGGCGTCGGTGGACTCGCGGCGGGGCTCGTCAGCTATCTGTGGGAGTTCCACGGCGCGCATCGGCCGCGATTCGTCGTCGTCGAGCCGCAGCAGGCCGATTGCCTGTATCAGAGCGCGCTGGCCGGCCATGCTTCGCGCGCGACGGGATCGGTCGACTCCGTGATGGCCGGTCTGGCGTGCGGCGAGACGTCGCCGCTTGCGTGGCGATTCCTGCAGCCGGGCGTCGACGATTTCATGACGATCAGCGACGACGATGCGATAGACGCGATGCGCGTGCTGGCGGTGGGGCGTGACGGCGATACGCCGATCGTCGCCGGCGAATCGGGCGTCGCAGGGCTGGCCGGTCTCACGGTGTTGATGAGGAATCCGGAGCTGGCCGCGAAGGTCGGGCTCGACCGCGCGTCCCGCGTGCTGCTGATCAACACCGAAGGCGCGACCGCGCCGGCCACCTATCGCGAACTGGTCGGCGAGACCGCGGAAGCCGTGCTCGCCCGCCAGGCGGCGTGGCGCGAGCGTGCGATCGCCTGAGCGATGCAGCAGCGTCGTCATGAAGTGGCAAGCACGATGACGACACCCACCTAATCAGAACAATGACGAAAGCGGCTGCAGCGGCGAGCCTGATCGCCGCGCGCCGCTCTCCTGGAGACAGACATGAAGGAACCCGTCAACCGGAGCATCGGCCCCGTGTCGCTGCTCTTTACCGGACTCGGGTCGATCATCGGCTCGGGCTGGCTGTTCGGCGCATGGCATGCGTCGAAGATCGCGGGGCCGGCGGCGATCGTCGCGTGGATCATCGGCGCCGTCGTCGTGCTCGCGATCGCGCTGGCTTATGCGGAACTGGGCACGACGTTTCCCGAATCGGGCGGCATGGTCCGCTACGCGCGCTATTCGCACGGCGCGCTGGTCGGCTTCATCGCCGCATGGGCGAACTGGATCTCGATCGTTTCGGTGATCCCGATCGAGGCGATCGCGTCGGTTCAGTACATGGCGTCCTGGCCGTATCCGTGGGCGCGTGCGCTGATGGTCGGCGAGGATCTGACGACACATGGGCTGTTCGCGAGCGCGGCGCTGGTCGTCGTGTACTTCATGCTGAACTACTGGGGCGTGAAGCTGTTCGTGAAGACCAACACGGCCATCACGGTGTTCAAGTTCCTGGTGCCGGGCGCGACGATCGCGGGTCTCATCTGGAGCGGGTTTCATCAGCAGAACTTCGCGCTCGGCAGCGGCGCGCAATTTGCGCCATACGGGTGGACGTCGATCCTGACGGCCGTGGCGACGAGCGGGATCGTCTTCAGCTTTAATGGCTTCCAGAGCCCGGTCAGCCTCGCGGGCGAAGCGCGTAACCCGTCGCGCAGCATCCCGTTTGCGCTCGTCGGCTCGATCCTGCTTGCGCTGGTGATCTATGTGCTGCTGCAGGTCGCGTTCATCGGCGCGGTGAACCCGTCGAGCATCGCGGCCGGCTGGCACGGGCTGAACTTTTCATCGCCGTTCGCCGAGCTCGCGATCGCCGTGAATCTCAACTGGCTCGCGATGCTGCTGTATGTCGATGCATTCGTCAGTCCGTCGGGAACCGGCGCGATCTACACGGCGACGACCGCGCGGATGATCTATGCGATGGAGCGCAACGGCACGATGCCGCGCGTGTTCGGCACCCTTCATCCGCTGTATCGCGTGCCGCGGGCGGCGATGTGGTTCAACCTCGGTGTGTCGTTCGTCTTCATGTTCTTCTTTCGAGGCTGGGGCACGCTCGCCGCGGTGATCTCGGTCGCGACCGTCATTTCGTTCCTGACCGGGCCGGTCAGCGTGATGGCGCTGCGCACGCACGCGGGCGACCTGCCGAGGCCGCTGCGCATTCCCGGCATGTCCGTGGTGGCCCCGTTCGCGTTCGTCTGCGCGTCGCTGGTGCTCTACTGGGCGTGCTGGCCGCTGACCGGCCAGATCATCCTGCTGATCGTCGCGGCGCTGCCGATCTATCTGTATTACCAATCGAAGGCCGGGTGGAGCCGTTTTCGAACGGAGCTGCGATCGGCATGGTGGATGCTCGCGTACCTGCCCGCGATGGCGCTGCTGTCGCGGATCGGCGGGCGAGAATTCGGCGGCTACGGAATCATTCCCGACGGGTGGGACCTGGTTGCGGTCGCGGCGGTGGCGCTGATGTTCTACCGCTGGGGTGTCGCGAGCGGGCAGCGCACCGTCTATCTGAACGAACGTGTGTCGGCGGAGCATGCCGACGGCGAAGCGGACGCGCATGTTGCCGTCCACGCGGAACGGGTTGGCTGACATGACTCCCCGCGTCGCCGCCGATCTGCGGCACCGGCGGCGACCGCCGTGATGTCATGCCGCCGGAGCGACAGGAATGTCCAGTCCGGCCTTGACGCGACTCATGCAGACGAGCGTCTTGAAGCGCTTCACGTTGTTGTTCGCGAAGAACAGCTGGCGCGTCAGGTCGGTGTACTCGTCCATGTGCCGGACCGAGAAGATCAGCACGAAGTCCCACTCGCCGGCGACGTAATAACACTGCTGGATCTGCGGGCACGCTTCGAACGTGCGTTTCATTGCGTCGAGCAGATCGATCTGCTCGCTTTCGACTTCGATCGTGCTGACGATCGTCAGCGGGTAGCCGACCTTCTCGGGCGCGAGGATCGCCGTATAGCGATCGATGACACCGTCGTCCGCGAGGCGCCGCAGCCGGCGGTTGACCGCGGCAGGCGACAGGTTGACGCGCGCCGCCAGCTCGCTTTGCGGCGTGTGCGCGTCCCGCTGGATTTCCGTCAGCAGCTTCAGGTCGAAATTGTCGAGCGTGGTCGTCATGGGGCGGGAAATGTGTGTCGGGGTGCGTGTCGGGATGAAATTTCCTTGCAATAACGGCCGCAAGATTGCGCCGATATTCAAGGCTGCTTGAAATATTATTTTGATGGAAGGCGCCCGGTCAATGAGCATGCGTGCGGATCGCTCCGCTGCGTTCGCTGTCGCCGGGGCCGCCGGCAACGCCGGCCTTACAAGGACATGTCGAGCATGGAAAACACGCTGCAATCGAAGCTGAAGCACTGGCGCCATCACTTTCACCGCAATCCCGAGACCGGATTCGAGGAGGTGGCCACGTCGGATTACGTCGCGAGCGTCCTCGAGGGTTTCGGCCTCGAGGTTCATCGCGGCATCGGCGGCACCGGCGTCGTCGCGAGCCTGACCTGCGGCGACGGGCCGCGAACGATCGGCCTGCGTGCCGACATGGACGCGCTGAACATCGTCGAGAACGCGCCGGATCGCGCGTATGCATCGTGCACGCACGGGAAGATGCATGCTTGCGGGCATGACGGTCACATGGCGATGGTGCTCGGCGCCGCGCGGCTGCTGTCGGAGCAGCGAGATTTCGACGGCACGGTGCGGTTCATCTTCCAGCCCGCGGAGGAACACGGCCGCGGCGCGAAGGCGATGATCAGGGACGGCCTGTTCGAGCGCTTCCCGGTGGACGCGATCTTCGGCGCGCACAACATGCCGGGCATGCCGGCCGGCTCGTTCTCGACGCGGCCGGGCGGCATCATGGCAAGCGAGGACAACTTCGTGATCCATATCAAGGCGCGCGGCACGCATGCCGCACGTCCGCATATGGGTGTCGATCCGATCGTGATTGCCGCGCAGATCGTGCTGGGCCTGCAGACGATCATCTCGCGCAATCTCGATCCAGGCCTGCCGGCCGTGATTTCGTGCACGGAGATCCTCACCGACGGGCTGCGCAACGTGATTCCGTCGAACGTGACGATCAAGGGCGACACGCGGAGCTACTCGCCCGACGTGCAGCAACTGCTCGAGACGCGCATGCGCGACGTGAGCGAAGGGATCTGCCGGATGCACGGCGTCGAATGCGATTTCGCGTACACGCACGAGTTCGCGCCGACCGTGAACTCGCCGGAGTACGTCGATGTTGCGGTGGCGGCGGCGACGAACATCATGGGCGCGCACCATGTCGACGCGAACGTGCAGCCGATGATGATCTCGGAGGACTTCGGCGCATTCCTGCAGGTCGTGCCCGGCAATTTCATCTTCATCGGCAACGGCGATGCGCGGGAAAAAGGTGGCGTGCCGCTGCACAACGCGACGTACGACTTCAACGATGACATCCTGCCGATCGGCGCGCGCTATTTCGCGGAGGTGGCGCGGCTCGCGCTGGCGGCGCGGTGATGGGGCGCAGGCTCGCGGGCCTCAATCGCGCGCGAGCGGCGCGACTTCCCGCTCGAGCCGCCCCAGCCTTACAACGGTGACGCCGGGCCGCAACTGCCGCAGCGACGGCATCACGAGCACGCAGTCCGGATACGGCGTCACGACGGGGACGTCGTTCGACCAGCCGATCACGGTGCCGGCTTCCGCGAAGTGTTCGAGGCCCGTGTAGTCGCCGGCGAAGCGGAACGCGTAGCTCGTCGCGACGACCGGTTCCGTCACCTGCACGACGCGCATCGTGTCCGGCAATGGCAGAAACCAGTCCGCCGGCAGATCGGCCGTGTCGACGACACCTGACGCGACGAGGAACCGCGCCGTGCAGTCGCGCGCAACATCGACCGCGCGCGCCTCCCAGTGTTGCCCGCATTCGACGAGAATCGCGCATTTCGGGCTGTCCGGATCGCCAAACGCCGCATAATCGCGCATCCGTGTGCCTTCCGGGTGCCCGGCATCGCGGATCACCGTGGCCGGTGCGCCGACCCGGCGCGCGAGTTCGACACCCTTGTCGAGCGGCCCCGCGACGATCAGCGGCGCGCTGCGCTCGTGCATCGAGTGCAGGTCGAGCAGCGAGTCCGCGGCGTCGACGAACGGCCGCAGCGCGCGGGCGCGATCGAGTTCGGCCGAGCGGACCGACAGGTCGTCGAGCACCGCAGGTGTCCACACGCGGTTGAAGTCCTGGTCGACGAAGCGTGCCGCGTCCGGCTGCGCGGGATCGAAGCGTACGTAGCCCGCGACGTTCGCGAACGACAGCGTCAGCGTGCCGCGCCGCGGCCGCACGCCGAGCGCGAGCAGCGCATCGACGACAATCGCGCCGCACACCTCGTTGCCGTGCGTGAGCGCGTTGACCATCACGTTCGGGCCCGGCACGCCGGACGCGAAGCGGTACACGTAGTCGACGCCCGTATTGCCCGCGCGGTGCGCAGCGAGGTCGGGAAACGCGACTTCGATCGGATAGGGGACGAAGGCGGAAGCGGATGCGGTCATGGTGGCGTGTGTCGAAAGGGTGTCGGAGCAGGGCGGCACGAACGGGCTCAGTCGAGCCCGCCCTGGCACAGGTACTTGATCGACAGGTAGTCGTCGAGGCCGTAGCGCGAGCCTTCGCGGCCGTAGCCCGATTCCTTCACGCCGCCGAACGGCGCGGCTTCGCTCGCGAGCGCGCCTTCGTTGATGCCGACGATGCCCGTCTCGAGCCGCGCTGACACGCGTACGATTCGCCGCGCGTCCTGCGTGTAGAAATACGCGGCGAGCCCGAACGGCGTGTCGTTCGCGGTGTCGACCGCGTCGTCCTCTGTCGCGAACGGGAACAGCGCGACGACCGGCCCGAAAGTCTCCTCGCCGCACAACTGCATGCCGGGCGCGGCGTCGGCGAGCACGGTCGGCGCGTAGTAGTGCGGGCCGAGCGCAGGCAGGCGTGTGCCGCCCGTCAGCACGCGCGCGCCGCGCGATACCGCGTCGTCGACGTGGCGCGCGATCTTGTCGACCGCGCGCGCGTTGATCATCGGGCCGATCTGCGCGGCGGGATCGGTGGCCGGCGCGACCTTCAACGCGCCGACCCGCTCGGCCACGCGTGCGGCGAACGCGTCGTACACGCGCTGCTGCACGAACACGCGGTTCGGGCACACGCAGGTCTGTCCGCCGTTACGGAACTTGGCGGCCATCAGCCCGTCGACGGCCGCGTCGAGGTCGGCGTCGTCGAACACGATGAACGGCGCGTTGCCGCCGAGCTCGAGCGACAGCTTCTTCAATGTCGCCGCCGATTCGCGCGCAAGCAGCTTGCCGACCGGTGTCGAGCCGGTGAACGTGATCTTGCGCACGCGGCCGTCGGCGAGCCAGTCGGCGACCGCGTCGGCGCCGCGCTCGCGCGACGCCGCGATCATGTTGAGCACGCCGGGCGGCACGCCTGCTTCGTGCGCGAGAAACGCGAGCGCGAGCGCGGTGAGCGGGGTGTCCTCGGCCGGCTTCGCGACGACCGTGCAGCCCGCCGCGAGCGCCGGCGCAATCTTGCGCGCGATCATCGCGAGCGGAAAATTCCACGGCGTGATCGCGGCGACGATGCCGATCGGCTCCTTGACCGCGCTCATCCGCTTGCCGCGCTGCTGCTGAGGAATGAGGTCGCCGTACGCGCGAGTCGCTTCCTCGGCGAACCACAGCACGTACGACGCACCGTATGCGACTTCGCCGCGCGCTTCCGCGAGCGGCTTGCCTTGCTCGCGCGACATCAGCCGCGCGAGATCCTCGGTGTGCGCGACGATCGCCGCATGCCAGTTGCGCAGGATCGTCGCGCGCTCGCGGGCCGTCGTCGCGCGCCACGCGGGCAGCGCGCGGGCCGCCGCGTCGGTC
>NZ_JAAGPL010000081.1:0-36698 GCF_017104785.1 Burkholderia sp. Ac-20353
CAGTTGTTCCAAGGTCAGCTTCTCCACTTCGGTCAGTCGCAACTCGCATCGCATAGGTTCGCAGTTCCCATCACATGGTCTGCATTCCTAACGCATGATCTTCAAATCCGTTTACTCAACACACTTACCTGCTCACGTTCGACCTTCGGCCGCTGATGTTCCACCAGTCGAACCTGCGCAGCTACAGCGGCTCGAGCTCGCTGCTCGGCGATCTGCTGAACGCGACGCTGACGAAGTACAACAGGTACTACAAGGGGCTGCCGATCGTCAGTCCATACCTGAGCGACCTTGGCACGCTCGCGCTGCAGCGGGGCGTCTACAACGCATCGAACGTCTTCGCGACGCTCACGCCCGGCAAATCGATCGTGCTGAGCGGCACACGCAGCGACGGGCAATCCGTCGTCGTTCCGGTGACGGGCATCAAGTCGGGCACATCGACCGAAACCTACGGCGGGCAGCCGGTTTCCTATATCACGCTGTTGCCGGCGACAGCGTATACGACGCAGATAACGCCGGCGCCGGCGTGGAAATAACCCTCCGGCGACAATGAGGAGAGTCACGCCCGCAGCAATGCGGGCGTGTTTTTTCAACGGCGTGGACGGTCGACGACCCCGAACCGCAATCCCGCTACCGCTGAACCTGCTGGCGCTGATACTCTTTGCTCTTCATCTGCAGGTAATCCTGCCGCTCCAGTTCGTGCAGTTGCAGCGGATATTGCTCGGTGGCATCGAACCAGCGCGCGAAGCGTTGATCCGGCGACTTGCCGAGCGTCGCCAGATACGCGTCGATCGCAAGGTAGTAGCGCATCGTGTTGCGTTCCAGCAGCCCGCGAACGCCGCCGATGTAATCGGGTCGTACGGAGAGCGCATTGCCGGCGGTTGTGAATCCGACCTTGTCACGCCCGATCGTCGCCAGATAGGTCTTCATCGCCACGCGGCCGATCGTGCCGAAGCCGTACGAATATGTCAGGTGCAAAAACGTGTGCGTGTCGTCGACAGGCACGGCTTCCAGCGCGATGTGGTAGTCCTTCGTGCTCATCGGGCCCGTGTCGGCGCTGAGATCGACCTGGAAGTAGTCGGGTGTCGACGAGGCGACGCGGTAGTGAAACTGCACGCGATAGGTATCCGCGAGCTTCTGCTCGACTTTCCTGCCGATGTTGACGTCGAGCACGGCGCCGCTGTCGCCGGCCGACGCATGGCAATACTTGGTGTTCAGATGCAGGATCAGCACCGCGCACCAGTTGACCGGGCCTTGCGCCGGGTCGCTGAGTTTGCCGCTGACGACGCTGAACGGATAATCGACCACCGCATAGATGTCGCCTTTGAGCGTCGAGTTCGCTTCCGACGACTCGAGATAGAGCGGACGGCGAAACGGGTTGTGCTGCAATTGCACCGCCAGGCTTTGGTAGCGGTCACGCAGGGTCGCCGCGTCGTTCGCAGCGAACGACAGCACGCTCCAGAACACACAGCATGCGGCGAGCAACGCCTGCCATGCCGGACGGGCACGCGTCATTCCGCCCGGACGTGCGGATTTTTCCATTCATGAGCTCCGGATTGCCGCAACAATCGCGCGGTCGTTGCGCGTAGGATACGCCTCATCGTGCGTTTTTCGACGCGCTCGTTACGTCATCGCGTTTGCGCCGCAGCAAAATGCTTCAGCAGGTATCGGGGCGATGCCGCACGTGCGATCCGCCGAACGACAGCCGGCCCGCAGCGCGGCTATCGCTTGCGTTTCACGGGTACCGGCAATTGTGCGGCGGTAATCCGGATCAACTGCGACAGCCATTCGTGATCGTCCCACTTCTCGCCGGAAATGACGAAATGCGGCTTGGCCCCCGGATATGGCGGCGCTTGGTCACAATCGCCGAGAAACGCGCTGCCATCGGGCGTCGGCTTGACGAACAGACGATCGTCGCAGACGAGCGCCGCCATTTTGCCGTCGCAATAGATACCGTATTCGCCGAACATCTTCCGCGCGGATACGGTCCCGGCCGCTGCGATCTGCTCGACGATGTAATCTGCGGTGCTCTGGCTGGATGCCATGTTTTCGGTCCTTGTCGATAGGTGACCGGACAGTATGCAGGCGATCGGGCGATGCCGCCAACGGACCGCGCAACCGCCCCGCCTTGCATCATTTGTCGGCCGCGAACGCGTCGGACAACTGCCGTGCACGCTTCACGTCGTCGCCGTGCAGATAGATCGACGTCGTCGAGATCGACGCGTGACGGAGGTTGTCGCGCACGGTGGTCAGTTCGGCGCCACGCGCGAGCGCGTGGGTCGCATGCGTGTGACGCATCCAGTGCGGGCTCGCCTGCCGCAGCTTCGCGGCGAGCGCCGGGTTGTCCGTCTCGACGAGATCGGCCGTCTGCGCGAAGAAGCGCTGCATGACTTTCCAGAGCCGCACGCTGGTGATCGCCGCGGCGCCATCCTCGGCAAGACTCGGGATCAGCGGCGTCTCCGGGCGCCAGCGGCTCGGCGTGACCGGCAACTGCCGGGCGACCAGGAAGCGGTCGAGCGCCGAGCGCGCGAGCGGCGGCAGCGCGACGCGAGCCGCCTTGCGCCCTTTCCCGACGACCTTGATCCACGGATCGCCGTGCGCGTCGGTTTCGATGTCGCCGAGCGTCGCGCCGACCAGTTCGCTCGCGCGCAGGCCGGTCGCGTAGCCGAAGTCCAGGATGAAGCGCAACCGCTGCGCGGCGGCCGGCTCCCAGCCGTACGACAATTCGAGCCCGTTGGCGATGGTTCGCGCGAGCAGCCATTCCCCTTCGGTAAACGCATGCGACGTGTCGAGCACGATCGCGCGGCGCGTGTCGCGCACCTTGACGCCCGCGAACGGGTTTGCAAGCAGATAGCGCTGCTCGATCAGCCAGCGGAACAACGCGCCGAGCACCGACAGCGTGTACGCGGCCGAGCGCGCGGACAGGCCGCCGGAGAACGGACGCCAATCGGCCGCGTGGCGCGGGCGGACCGGCCCGATCCAGCGTTCCCGCGGCGTCGGGTGGCGCAGGAACGCACGGTACGCGACCGCATCCTCGGTGGTCAGCGACGACAGCGCGCGGCCCCGCTCGACGATTGCCCACAGGATCAGCCGCTCGGCTTCCTTCCGGTATGCGCGCTGCGTCGACGCCGATTCGTGCAGCGACAGCCACGCCTGGACGGCCGCGTAGTCGTTGTCCGCATCGAGCGTGCTGGTTGCGCGAGGCGCGCGGAACGTGCCGGCCGAGCCGTCGACCTCGTTCGGCAGCCGCAGTTGCTCCCACGGCACGATGCCGCTGCGCTGCGATTCGACGACGAGCGCCCTCGCCCGCTCCGTCAGCGCTGGATGCGTCGCGAAGAACGCCTCGATGCGCCTCGCGCTCGCCGGGCCGAGCCCGGGAATCGCCTTCCACCACTGGCGCCGACGCGGAATCCGCACGGTGAGATCGGCGAGCGTCGCGATGCCGTGCGCGCGCAGCGTGGCAACGGCGCGCGCGGGCAGCCAGTCGCCGATGTCGTCGCTGATCTGCGGCGCAGGCGCGCGGGCGTGACGCAACGCTTCGATCGCTTCGCCGACTGCTTTTGCTTCCCGCAACCGCTCACCGTCTGCGTGTGTCAGGACAGCAGCGAGATCGAGCCGGCCGACGTCTCGCGCAATCCGTACGAGGCGGCGGCGAATCCCGCCGATCACGCCGCGTGCCGAGCGTCCGTCGCCGATCCGCTCGGGCAGGTAGCGGGCCACCGCCTGACGGATGGCCAGACCGGCGTACCACGCGCGCAGCGCGGCGAGTTCGTCGGCGTCCGGGAAGCCGGAGGGAGCGGAATCGGGGCGTGGGAGCGGTGTCGGGGACGGATGCATGGCTGCCAGTTTGACACAAACAGAGGCGCAGACCCTTGATCGAGTCCCATTTAGCTCGATCACGCTGCAGGCGACTCTTTGTGCTGCCGTCCTTTTCGTCGTAACACAGCGTTGGGGCGCGATTACATTCACGACGCCGGTACTCAAGACGCCCACGGCAGTCGCCTCAAAATCGACGCGCCCCAAAAAAAATCGATGGTGGCCGATCAGTGCTCCGTTGTCGCCGGACCGATAATGGTCTATATTTGGTCTTATTGGATCTGAAAAGGAGCGCCAGATGCACCTCGCCGATCACGTGAAGCCGATCAGCTATCTCAAAAGCGAAGCCGCCCAAATCGTCAAGGACCTGACCGATTCAGGAGAGCCACTCATCATCACGCAGAACGGCGAGGCGAAGCTTGTCGTTCAGGATGTGCGAACCTACGAAGCGACGCAACAGACAATCGCGCTCCTGAAGATCCTGGCCATCGGCCAAAAACAGATCGAGCGCACAGACCACGTCGACGGCGATGAGTTCTTTGCGGAGCTTGACGAGCTCGACCGCCAGGAAAAACTTCGCTGATGCAGGCCGCGCTGCTGGAGTACCGCATTCTGCCGACCGCCCGGGTTGGCATTGATGAATTGAGAAGCTACATTGTCCGCACGTTCGGATGGGAGACTTGGCGTCAGACTTCGGCGCAGTTGCAGGACACGATCACGCACATTCGCCAGTTTCCCGCGAGCGGTCACATGCCTGCCGAGTTGGAAGGTTTCGTCGATGACCGTTTCCGACAGGCCCTTTCTGGCAAGAACCGGATCATTTATCAGGTGCGGGACAACACCGTGTTCATACATCTCGTCGTCGACACGCGACGCGACCTGCAGGCCCTTCTCCAGAGAATCGTGCTTCAACTGATGTAAGTCCCCCATAAGGCGACCCATTGCAGCCCGAATACGGAGCCTCGTGATTTCCGTGCGCTTTGCTGGTGTAGCCCTTTCGCCTGTCGGCGCCATGTGTATAACGTCTGTTCGGTGACCGTCTTCGTCTCCCGGAAATGCTCACCGTCGAAATAATAGGCATCACGCTCCGATCCGCCGGTTCCAGCGGCCGAGCCCGCAACAAGTCGACGCCCCATCTTGCCTAGGAGTCTGGGCGGCAGACGGTTTGCAGCGGTTAAATGAGGTCAACTCAGGCGACGCGACGTCGTCGGGCGCTGCAAGCCGGGGCCGCGCTGCACTCGAGACCAGCATGCGTGCACAAAGCGGCTATGCACAATCCGCACACCAGGTCGCTGGCGCTGCTCAAGCAGTCTGCATTGCGCCCCATCCGCCGTAGATTCAGCGCCATACACACGAGCTTCCACTCGGCTTGCACTTTGCGCAGACCGCGCAGGCTGAACTGTCGGAACCCGAGGACGTTCTTGATCCAGCCGTTGGGCGGCTCGGCCAACCACTTGCGTCGCCCATAGGCCGTGCGTGCTGGCTCGGTGCCCATCTTCGCGGCCATTGCCGCGGGGCACGGCAGGCTGGCCGCATTTATAGCGACGGGCGCCTTGCCTTCGCGCCCGAGCGCGACGATTAAATCCGTGCGCTCGCCCAATGCCTCGAACGCAACCTCGCTGCGGTAGCCCGCATCGGCCAGTGTCTGCGCGGGGTATGCACCGAGGGCCTCATGCACCGCGCTCAGCATCCTGGGCAATTCGCCCGCGTCGGCCGCGCAGTTGACCCATTCAGCGGCCGCGATGATGTGGGCCGCGTCGTCGATCGCCGTCTGGCCGTTATAGGCCGGATCGAACCCACCGCCGGCGCGCTTCATGATGCGGCTATCGGGGTCGGTGAAGTTGTCCTGGGCCTGGTCCTCAGGCACACCGAACGGCCGTTTGTAGCGACCGCCCTTGGGCTTGCCATCCGGGCCATACGGCTTCAGGTCGTCGTCATCGCTGCGCCCGCGTGCCAGGTCCGCTTCTCGCTGCCGTGCTTCGAGCCGGGCTCGGGCTGCCGAGATCGCGCCGAGCCGATCCTGGCGTCGCGCGATCTCGGCAGGAAAGTCCAGCTCCGGTTCGTTCTTCTCGGCGTCGTCGGCTGCACGCGCCTGGTTGAGCAGCGCGTCGATCTGGGCCTTCAGTTCAGCCTCGGCCTTAAGCATGTGGCCGTAGCTCATCGCCTTGTGGCGGCTCGCGTTGGCCTTGACCTTGGTGCCGTCGACCGCAATCGTGCAACTTGCGCGCGATCTTGCGCGAACTGAACACGCCCGTGGCGTAGCCGTAGATCAGCACCTTGACCATCATGGCAGGATGGAACGGCTGGTTGCGCGGGCCGCCTTTGTCATAGCGCGCATGGAAGGCGCTCAGTTCCAGGCCGTCCACTGCGTCACTGATGAAGTGCTCCAGATGCCCTTCGGGCAACCACTCCTGCAGGGCTTCAGGTAGCAGCAGCATTTGCTGCGGCTCATAGGGGAGGTAATTCGCGCTCATCTGCTCATAACGCGCCACTTCCCTTGCCCAATGACCATGAATTGCCTTCTGCCGCCCAGACTCCTAGCATGCGGCTGTGTCGACCGCCCTGATCCGACGCAGTTCAGCCCGTTCGCTTCTCGCATCGTATTCAATGCAGCGTCCCGCCGCGGCGAGCCGGGCGGGCTGCCGCGGTGCTCGCCGAGGGGCGGTCGGCGCCGAGCGCGCCACTCGACTGCGGCGCGCCCACGGCCGATCCAATCCGTCAAAACTCGCCGAATGATATTGCTGTAGTGATAACTTTTCTTATCTCGATGGCTTGATTGTTCGATAAAACTCGGTGTCCGGACAATCGGGCTAGGCCACGATGCCGGCGCCCGAGCCACGCACTGTGCGCCCGCTCGATCCCGTCGCATGCAAATAAACCGCAACGGCGTACACATCGGTCCGTTTGTTCAGGAAATAATCCGTGCCCAAATGGCGAAGGTTCACCCCTCGCCGAACGGATCGTCAATGCTGTTCGCCGGTTGGGTGAACCACCGAGGTCCTGATTCCGTCACGTACGCGTGATCCTCATGCCGAACTCCGAATACATTGGGCACGCAGATCATCGGCTCGATGCTGAAGCACATGCCAACATCCAGCGGCGTACGATTGCTTTTAACGAGATAGGGCGCCTCGTGGAGATCGAGGCCGATTCCGTGGCCGGTACGGTGCGGGAGACCGGGCAGACCGTAGTTCGTGCGGTATCCCACGCGTTCAACATAAGCGCGCGCAGCACCGTCCACCTGTTCGGCGAAAACGCCGCACTGCGCCGCTTCGAATGCATGCCGTTGCGCTTCTTTCTCGTGCATCCACACTTCGCGTTGCTGCTCACTTGCCAGACCGAAGACGTACGTGCGCGTGATGTCGGACTGGTAGCCGTGCAGATCGCATCCCGTGTCGATCAACACCATATCGTTACGCTCCAGCGCCTTGGGTGACTTCACACCATGTGGGAATGCCGTATCCCGCCCAAAAAGCACGATGCAGAACGTCGAGCCTCGACGAGCGCCCACCTTGCGGTGTGCGTTGTCGATGAAGTCGACGACTTCTGCCGTCGTGATCCCTTCTCGAAGAATGCGGGCGGCAGCCCGCTGCACGCACAACGTCATGTCGTTGGCACGCTGCATGAGCGCGATTTCGGTGTGTGACTTGCGCATCCTGCATCCGCTGGTCACACTCGCCGCGCTGGTGATCGTCAGTTCCGGGGCATGCTCGCGGACGCGGTCATACATGAAGAAAGGCGCCGTCTCGTCGAAGCCCAGGGTGCCGTTCAACGCTCCAACGCGTGAAATCGTGTCGACCACCAGCAGGGCCGGATCTTCGTGTTCGTGCCAGAGGTTCATCCTGCCCGGAATCTGAAGCATGCCGTCGAACGTTCCTTTCTCGAAAGCCGGAACGATGTACTCGATCTCACCTTGCGCTGGAATGATTGCGCCGGTCATTCGTTCGCTGCGGCGCCAATGAACGCCGGTGAAATACAACAGGTTGCTGTTCGACTCAACAAACAGCGCAGCCATGCCCTGCTCGCGCATCATGCGTTGCGCGGTCGCGATCCGGGCCCGGTACTCGTCTGGCTGTATGGGTTCCATGCCTGCCGTCATGTCGTGCAATTGTGCGATCTCGCCTTCGGCAGTCGATCCACCGATACCCTTGGTCATGAATCTCACCCCTTCGCTTGTACAACGTGGTTGGTTACTCCGGCCGTCTGCCGTTCGAGCGGCCGTCAAGAGCGCAACGAGGACGCGGCGCGTTGGTCACTTCACCGCGACCCCATCGAATCGAACGTAGCCGAGCGGCTCGATGCGCATGTCGACCACCTTCTTGCTGACCGGCTGGTAGACGGTCGAGTGCGCAATCGGCGAGAACGGCAGTTTCAGCGCGAAAATCTGCTGGGCTTCTGTGTAGTAGTTTGTCCGTTGTGCCTGATCGGACGTCTGGCGTCCTTTCTGGATCAGATCGTCGAACGGCTTGTAGCACCAGTGCGCGAAGTTGTTTCCATGTACCGCATCGCAGCCGAGCAGCGTGCCGAGCCAGTTGTCGGGATCGCCATTGTCGCCGGTGAAACCAATCAGCATGGCGTCCTGCTCTCCTGCATGTCCGCGCTTGATATATTCACCCCACTCATAGGTGACCACCCTCGCCTTCACGCCAATCTTCGCCCAGTCTGCCTGGATCATCTCGGCCATCAGGCGCGCGTTCGGGTTATAGGGGCGCTGCACCGGCATGGCCCACAGTGTGATGTCGAAGCCGTTCGGCAGACCCGCCTTCGCGAGCAACGCCTTCGCCTTATTCGGATCGTACGCGTTCGCCTTCAGGCTCTTGTCATAGGACCATTGCGTTGGCGGCATCGGGTTCGTCGCCGCCTGCCCCGCACCCTGGTACACCGAGTCGACAATCGCCTTCTTGTTGATTGCCATGTCGAGCGCCTGGCGCACCTGTGCACTGTCGAGCGGCTTGTGCTCGACGTTGTATGACACGTAGCCGACATTGAACCCCGGCTGCGACGGCATCGCGATGTTCTGCTCTGCCTTCAGCGGGGCGATGTCGGCGGGACGCGGGTAGCTCATCACCTGGCACTCGTCGCGTTTCAGCTTCTGCACGCGCACGCTTGCGTCAGGCGTGATCGAGAAGATCAGCTTCGAGATCTTCACCGCACCCGGTTTCCAGTAGTCCGGATTGCCGTCGAAGCGGATCGTCGCGTCCTTCGTGTAGCTCTTGAAAATGAACGGGCCCGTGCCGACCGGGTACTGGTTGATGTCAGCGGCCTTGCCCGCCTTCAGTAGTTGATCCGCATATTCGGCCGACAGGATCGACGCGAATTCCATCGCCATGTTCTGGATGAACGGCGCATTCGGCTCGTTCAGCGTGAACTTCACCGTGTACGGATCGACCTTCTCGACCTTGACGATCAGTTTGTCGAGACCCATGTCGGTCAAGTACGGAAACGACACCGGGTACGCCTTTCGGAACCGTTGATTCTGATCGAGCATGCGCTCGAACGTGAACACGACGTCGTCAGCGTTGAATTCCCGCATGGGCTTGAAGAACGTCGTGGTCTGGAACTTCACGCCGTGGCGCAGATGGAACGTGTAGGTCTTGCCGTCCGGGGAAACGTCCCATGACTCCGCGAGACCCGGTTCGACCTTCGTGCCGCCGCGCTCGAATTCGACGAGGCGGTTGTACACGGTGAACGTGTTCGCGGTGAAGTCGGTACCGGTCGTGTATTGCGCAGGGTCGAAACCGGCGGGACTGCCCTCCGAGCAGTAGATGAGCGCTTTGTCGGAAGCGGAAGCGGGCGCGCTCCAGGCGGCGATCAAGGGCAGCGCAACACTGATCGCAAGCGACACGCCTCGCACACGGGCTGAATGGGTGAATTTCATGGTCCTCTTCGCAGCGTCAGGGGAGCGTGCGAGTACCGCTCCGTGGTTTGAAATCCTTTTCTTTGCTGCGCGTCTCGATCGGCGATGTCGGCCTTCTTTTTCTTGCATCACGGCGCCGGGTGACGCGCTACTTCCTGTTCCGCAGGAACTGATTCTTTCTTTTAATAATGATGGCGTCTAGGCCGAATTCCATCATTAGGATGACGAAATCCGCATAGTACAGGCAGGGAGAAATCGAGATCCGGCCTCACGAAATCAGCGGTTCGCTAGGCCATCGTCGGCATCGCCGCCAGTCGGTGTGCGGCGCCTCGCTCTTGACGGCGATGATTGCGGCACATGGAGCGCATTGATGTTCCGCTTCGATGCTGATCTGCAGATCTACCTGTATCGCGAGCCGATCGACTTGGGGTGTCGTCAGGAAAGAGGTGCCTTCGTACGCCACACGCGCAGGACGTGCGTTGCGAACATCGCTGCTCGACCGCCCATCCGTGTCACTTGCCACATCGTCGTGTCAGTGGCAGTTTGCAGATCCAAAACGACCCTTGTGCACCGTCGCCGCACACGGTCACGCAAGCGCCAATCGCCGCGATTGCGTGAAGATCCAGGAACAGTCTCTTCCCCGGCGCCATCTATCTCTTAAGCACTCGCTTACCTAGACTGCAGTCATCGGTTACGAACAAGGTGTTCGTAGCGAGACACCAAAAAATGGAGGTAAGCATCATGAAGAACCTGATTCAAGCCGTTGTCGTTGCCGCTGCCCTTGCCGCTCCGGTTGCCGTGCTCGCGCAAGGCAATGCACCGCTGACCCGCGCCCAGGTGCGCGCGGAGCTGGTGGAACTCGAGCAGGCAGGCTACAACCCGGCAACCGGCGAAGACCCGCATTACCCTGAGGCCATTCAGGCCGCGCAAGCGCGCGTGGCGCAACAGCATGCGATCGCGCAGGCACAAGGCGTCGACAACAGCGGCGTCGGCAACGAAGCGCAAGGGGCCGTGGCGGCCGGCAAGCCCGGGAAGATGATGCAACCGCGCGCCAATGACGAGATGAAGTCGTTGTATCGCGGGCACTAAGTCACGATCGGGCGAAGCGGTTTCATCCGTCCGGAACCGCCGCCGACTGATTTCGAATGACAGACCGGCCCGCCGCGGCGATCACGCCCGTCGGGCCGGTTCAATATAATACCTCCGCCATCGGACCTCCGATGGCTTGGCCCGGCCCGCCTGGGCCGGGCCCTTTTTTGAGAGAGCGCCTGCGTCGCGTAGCGGCACGAGGCGGAAAGTCGGCCGTTGCAGCCGTTCGGGGCAGCGCGTCGTTGGACGGAAGTCGTTGTCCGTCACACGCCGAAGAATGCCAACCCCGACAGCGCGATGCCGATCACGGCAGCGCCCATCGACAGGCGCTGCATCCACGTGCGTTTCGTGAGAATCGTGATGGCGGCGAGCGCGATCGAAATCTGGATCACCGTGGTGGCCTGCGCCCAGCGATGGTGACGATGCAGGCGCGCCTCGCTCGCCGCATTGCTCGTTTCGACTTCGCGCTCGAGCGTTTCGGCATGCGCCCGTATCGGTTCCTTGTCGGCGCGGTAACGCGCCGCATCCGCTTCGAACTGCTTGCGCAGCGTCGGGTTCGACTCGCTCAGGGCCGCGCCGAGTTCAGCGAGATTCTGCTTTTGCCCCTTCGCCTGATAGTAGGCCCACTGGTTCGCGGCCTCGGTCTTCTTGATCGCGGCTTCGTTCTTGTAGATCAGCGCGAAGTTCTCGTCGGCCCCGCTCTGGTAAGCGGAGATCGCGCCAATGCATGCGAGCACGGCGGTCATCACCGCAATGCGCGCCGCGCCGCCGTCACCACCATGCGCCGCATGATGTTCCACCGCATCGTCGTGTGGTCCGTGTACCTCGAATTCTTCTGTCATGGGGCGTCAGTCTGGCCAGGTTGGGTGAAGCCAACCGCGACGATACCAGCACGGCCCGTGCCGCACCATCCTCTGTTTCCCGGCCAGATCGGCAAACAGCCCCCGTCTGCACGCACCTCGAATCGCGCGGCCGGGATGGCATTCGCCATCCTTCCCCGGCATCCGCTGGAGCGATGGTGCTCAATGGTGGACGAAGCGACGTCCGGACGTGCCGAAAGTCAGTGACGATTGCGCGTCACAGTCAGCTGCAAAAAATGGCCGTTAGCAAGAGAGGGACGACTTCGTGAATGACAGCGCTGCTGCCGGCCTGGCGCGCGTGCGCTTCGACTGACTCGGCAGCGCCGACGACTACCGCGCCATAGGCTGAGTCCGTAATAGGCTGACCATCTCCGCGTTTGAACAGTGCATCACCGTGCTCATACCCGAGGACGGCATATACGCGAAATCCAAATGCCGTCAAGTTGCTACCGTGCGCCGGTCGAAATGCGTTGACTGAGTTCGATTCGACGCGCATCGGTTTCGGATCGATATACCGATCCTTTAGCAGCGGGGCGATGAACGCATGTGCGTTCGATCGACAGTCGAGTTGCGGATCAAGCTCGTAGGCATAGGACGAGATGGGCAGCAGACCGGGGGCGAGCGCAGTAAGCACCGCTGCCCACGCGTAGATTGCAGAAACCTTCATCAGCCTCTCCGCTTGATCGAGCTTGCTCCCCTGTGTGATCGAACACGATCTGACACCAGCAAGTCATATACCCGTTCCAATTTCGCGGCCAGCGGCCAGATTCGTATTCCGGGTCCGAGTTAGAACCGCCTTGGCGCTCCAGCCATTTATTCAGGATGGCGAAGACTCCGCGCATACGTCGCTCCCGCATCGACGCACATCGGACCCGTCAGCAGTCGCCAATGCCGATTCCAAGGACTGTACAAAACGCTGGAATGCATCCAGGGTTCCATGGACGCTTCGGTACTCGGTGCGACCGATTTTGCCATCAAGGACGACGAGCATTCCGGCATCCGCCGCCAATTTCAGGATGTTCATTGCGCCCTCCTCAGGTTGCCTGACTATCGACACATCGCTCAGGCCGCAAGCGGGTAAGCGCGCATCGCCGGCGTACTCGTCTTGGCCGGAAACACGTTCCACGAGCCGTCTTCGTGCCGGAAAAAGACGATGGTCAAATTTCCGTCCGCCCGCACCGCGCCGATGCGTACGTAGCGCCTTCGATCCGTTTGTGTGCGACCGAATTCCATCACGCGTACCGTCGCCACCGCAGAAGGGCCAAACCACTTGCCGACCAGCGTTCGCAAGCACTTTTCGCCGGAATTCATCTCGCTCTCCTCTGACTGCCGCGCGACCGTCATGCCCCGCCACTTCGTGGCCCGAACATCTTGTCGGTTACCCTACCGTTCAATATAGGTTAGATAACCTATAAGTAAACCCAGGAATTTCGGTAGTACGGGTAAACGATGTCGACGGCAGCGGCCTTTATCCATAGGATGTTTGGCATGTAGGTGTCTGGGAAAACCCGGTTCGCCAACCTATACTTGAGTACGGTTGGATAACCTATAACGTTACGCGAATCCGGAGCAGCCGAAGCACCCGCGCAGCAGCAATACACGATCCGCCGGGCAAGCGCGACCCCGCGGTCCGCTGCCGGACGCCAAATTTGACCTACACAGCGAAACAGTCAGTGCCTCAGAACGGAGTACACATGAAAAAACTGACCCTCACTTCCGAAGCGCTATTTGATCCGAAAGCCGCCGCACCCGTACGGCGGCGCGGCAATCGGGAGACCCGCGTGCCCGAGATCATCGATGTATCGATAAATGTCCTGATTGCCGCGGGGTACGCAGGGTACACGATCAACCGCGTGGCCAACGATGCGGGCATTCGTCTGAGCACGCTACAGCACTATTTTTCAACCCGCGAAGCACTGTTGCGCGCGACAATCGAGGAGATTGCAAGCCGGTACTTCGAACGCTTTAGAGGGTTTGCAGAGAACAGAAACCGCTCCCCGCAGGCGCGGCTCGAATCGATCATCGACGACGCTTTCGCCGACTTTGTCGAACCGGGATTGGTAGCAGGCGTCATCGAGAGTTGGGGATTGGCGCAGCACGAGCCATTCGCGCGCGATGTCGTCACGGACGCACAGAAGCGGTTCACGAGGCTCTTTGCACTGCTTATCGGCGAAATCAATCCGGAACTGTCGACGCAAGAGCGGGAATTGCGCGGCGCCTTGATCGTGTCCAGTTGCCAAGGCCTCGCTATCTTCCTTCGCTGGAGCGAAGACGATGCTTCGCAGTTGCATGCGTTCCGCAAAGCCGTCAAGGTCGTATGGAGTGGCATCGGCGTGGCTGGCGAATGAGCATGCGCGGCCCGTAGGCGAAGATGCCTGTAGCCAGGCGGCGCCACTAGCTCGCCGGCGTTAAAGATAGGACGAATGCTGCAGTCATCGTTTTCGCGTCTCTCGTCTTACCCGCTCCAGGTATTTTCCCGAGGCGACTTCGATTCGAACCGTGTCCTCTTCTTTAATGAACTGAGGAACGAGAACTTCCATGCCGTTTTCGAGCGTGGCTGTCTTGAAGGTAGTGGTTTCATGCTCGTGCAGGCCGGGCGGCGTGGATACGACGCTTAACTCGACCGCCGCGGGAAATGCAATGCTGACGGGCTCGCCCTCGTAGAGCTGCACCGGGATTCGCATATTGGGCTGAAGAAACTTTTCGTATGCGCCGATGGTTTCCGACGGAAAACTGATCTGTTCGAAGGTGTCGGGATTCATAAAGTAGAAGGCAACACCATCCGTGTACAGATATTCCATCTCCTTGCGCTCGAGCGCGAACTCTTCGAGCTTGTCGCTCGTGTGGAACCGCAGCTCCTTGACGTGACCGGTCTTCAGGTTCTTGACCTTGGCAAAGACTGCGCTACCCTGCTGGCCGCCGCCGGCGTGGTACCCAGCGCTGACGACGCTGTGAAGTTCACCGCCAAGCATGACGACCATGCCCGACTTCAGTTCGGAAGCTTCGACCATTTGCCTGTCTCCGCCTGGCTGGCAAGATGACGCCTTCAGCCTAGCACTGCAACGGAGCGCCAACAACCGGTCTTGACGTTCGGTAGAAATTCGTCGCCTGAAAAGATCGCTGGATGCCGGATCTCGGGGTACCTGCCGACGCACCCCGAGATTCATCCTCATGGACAACGAGTTCGAATCACGCAAACATCACCGTTGCCATCACTCGATAGATTCGTACGGCAAACCAACGTAGTTTTCCGCGATCGTCTTCAGCCCCGCTTCGGAAGTCGTGGAATAGTCGTAGTCGGTACGCTGCATGCGCTTGTCGAACGCGTCGCGCTCCGAGAACTCGTGCAGGAGATTCGTCATGAACCACGAGAAACGTTCTGCCTTCCACACGCGACGCAGTGCGATCTGCGAGTACTTTTCCAGTAGATCGGTGCGGCCATCGCGGTAGACGCGATTCAGAATCCGATACAGCGTGCTCACGTCGCTCGCAGCAAGATTCAGGCCCTTCGCGCCGGTCGGCGGCACGATATGTGCCGCGTCGCCAACGAGAAACAGCTTGCCGTACTGCATCGGCTCAACGACGTAACTGCGCAGCGGCGCGATGCTCTTCTCGAGCGACGGACCCGTAACCACCTTCTCCGCCACGTCCTCCGGCAGGCGCGTCTTCAACTCTTCCCAAAAGCGTTCGTCGGACCAGTCCTCGACCTTCTCGGTCAATGGCACTTGCAGGTAGTAACGGCTGCGTGTCGTCGAACGCTGGCTGCAAAGCACAAAACCCCGTTCGTGATGCGCGTAGATCAGTTCGTGATTGACAGGCGGCGTGTCGGCGAGCAGGCCGAGCCAGCCAAATGGATAGACACGCTCATAGTGCGTGAGCACTTCTTCAGGAATCGTCTTGCGTGAAACGCCATGAAAGCCGTCGCAGCCCGCGATGTAATCGCAATCCAGACGGCATGTCTCGCCGTTTTTTTCGAATGTGACGTATGGCGCTTCGCCTTTCACGTCATGCAGCTGAACGTTGGCCGCTTCATAAATCGTGGTCGCGCCGCTGGCCTCGCGCGCCGCCATCAGATCGCGCGTCACTTCGGTCTGGCCATATACCAATACCGACGACCCACCTGTGAGCGCCTTCAGGTCGATCCGGTCACGTCGCCCACCGAAAACGAGTTCGATGCCGTCGTGAACCAACCCTTCCGCATCCATGCGCTCGCTCACGCCCGCTTCGCGCATCAGGTCGACCATGCCCTGCTCGAGCACGCCCGCGCGGATTCGGCCGAGCACGTACTCGCCGCTCTGGCGTTCAAGAATGACGTTGTCGATGCCCGCCTTGTGCAGCAACTGTCCCAAAAGCAGGCCGGACGGCCCCGCACCGATGATCGCTACTTGGGTCTTCATGACCGATGTCTCCTGTATTCCTTTACACCGTGACCTTTCTGCCTTGCTCTTCGAGCCCCACTCCTTGGCGCCACGGTTGAATTGCATTTTTCTGGAAAACCGCACCGCTGTTAACGCAATTTTTTCGATTAAAATTGGACTTTTAGAAAGTCCCTTGCGGGCCGATATACGTGTGATGAAACCATGAGGCAGCCAGCGCAGCACGACATCCCCGTCTTCAAGTTATACGGAGAGGGACCTGACTGGAGCACGCTCGACTTGCTGCACTGCGAGTCGATACCTGAGCGCAGCAGCTTGCACGACTGGGAAATCCGGCGACACACGCACGCGGACCTCGTGCAACTCCTGTACGTCCAGAAAGGCGTCGCAGAGCTGGAAATCGAGGGTGAGAAGACCCGGATAAACACGCCGTCCGTCCAGGTCGTACCGCCGATGTGCGTACACGGCTTCCAGTTCTCTCCGCAGGTCGACGGTTACGTGATCACGATCGCCGCACCCCTGGTGAACTGGCTTCAGCAGCAAATCGATGCGCCTCGCCGCGTGCTGGAGCATCCGGGCTGCTATTCGGTCGGCAACGACCTGCCTTACCTGAACACCCTGTGCAGCCAGCTGAATCAGGAATACAGCGTCCCCGCGCCTTCACGGGACTTGCTGCTTCGCTCGCTTGTGAGCGCGCTCGTCGTATGGGTCAGCCGCCAGGATCAACAGGGCGAGGAACGGGCCGAATCTCAGGATCGTGGCCAGGCCCACCTGAAGGCCTTCTCTGGCTTGATCGAGAAGCATTACCGCGAACATTTTCCGATCAGCCGCTACGCCGAACGCCTGGGCGTGACGCCGGTGTATTTGAATATGGTTTGCCAGCGACTGGCGGGCAAGAGCGCGCTCGCTCTGGTCCATCAGAGATTGCTGCTCGAGGCGAAGCGCAGTCTCACCTACACGTCGCTCAATATCAATCAGGTATCCGACTTTTTGGGCTTCACGGAGCCGGCATATTTCACGCGATTCTTCAAGAGATTCACTGGCGATACGCCAAACGCTTTCCGCAAGCGAAAATGATTTCACTGTTGCCATCATCCGGCTGCTGCGCGACAAGACCGCCCAACGGGCTCTGTCACACTAACGCGACCCGGTAAAACCTGTCGTACCGAAGCAGGGACGGCCCTGCGGTGTGATCAAGACGAGCGCGCGTCCCGGCGCATGGACGCGTGCCCAAGCGATACCCCTCCTGTTCGCGTGGTGTAAAAGTCGGCTTGTGCGTGCAGCGATGCGTCAGAACCGGTGGCGAATCGCGGCGCGCACGAGCGCCTGGCGGCTGTTCGACGAGTCGCCGGCATTGCCGATGTTGGCCACTGCAGGCGCACCTGTGGACGACGTGCCCGCTGCGATCTGGTACGCGCCTTCGGCGTAGAGATCGGTTTGCTTCGAAAGGAAGTAATCGGCGATCACGCTGAACTGGTTGAAATGCTGATTGCCGATGTTTGCACCATCCGGCGTACGGACGTTGTTGCCCTTCGCATAATCGTAGGCCGCGCCGAGACTGAATGCCGGCGTGACCATCCACTTGACACCCGCATCAACGTTATTGAACCTCGCACTCGCCCCGCCCAGTGCCACGATATTGCCGTACTCGACGTTCGACCACGACGCGCCAATCTGCACCGGTCCGACTGTGTACAGCGCGCCCGCTACCGCCACCTGATACGAATTCGCACTTGCATAGCCCTTGTTCAGGATGCCGATCAACTGCGTTCCGCTGCCGTTGCTCGTGAAGAAACCCTGGCCCGCGGTGGCGGCGGTCGGATTCTTGAAGTACAGGTAAGCGGCCGCGACGGTCACCGCGCCGTTGGAATACGCCACACCGGCCGAATAGCCGCCGTTGCCGC
Organism: Burkholderia sp. Ac-20353; assembly: GCF_017104785.1. NCBI lineage: Bacteria > Pseudomonadati > Pseudomonadota > Betaproteobacteria > Burkholderiales > Burkholderiaceae > Burkholderia > Burkholderia sp. Ac-20353. Next base: position 17,900 of record NZ_JAAGPL010000081.1, read on the forward strand.
TGATATTGCCGGGTTGGCCGCCCACGCTCCACTCGGCGCCAAACGTGAGTCCATTGAGGTTTGGGCTCGCGTAGCGAATCGAGTTGTTGGTGCGCAGCGAGTTCGCGGTGTTGTCGAAGTCGCCTGGATGCTGAAAAACTTCGCTGGCCAGATAGCCCTGGATCGTGACGGCCTGCGTATAGTTGACGACCGAATCGTACTGCCGCCCGAGCGTGATGTCGCCGAAGCGCCGGTCGCTGACGCCAACGGCCGCCTGCCGTCCGAACATCAGCCCACCTTGCCCGGCGGCTCCCGTATTCACGTTCACACCGGATTCGAGCGTGAAGATGGCACGCGTACCCCCGCCGAGGTCTTCGGCTCCCTTCATGCCCCAGCGGCTGCCATACATGCCATTGAGCGAGTCGAGGTACCACTTGTGCCCGCCCTGCGACGGGCCGGTGGCGACGTTGTTGCTGAACATGATCCCTTCGTCCAGCACGCCGTACAGTGTCAGACTGCTTTGCGCGCACGCCGATGCACCATACAGACAAAGCGGAGCCAATGCGAGAATCGCTTTTTTCATCCATGTATCTCCAGAACCGAATTATTAATTTGCATATCTAATTTATTTTTATTCAGAGTGAACGACGGCGAAACGAACAGCGCCACCCTAGTGCATGGGTATGCTTCCCCGCGCGCCCGGCTGGGCGAGGCCGCCGCCGCGCCCGATCATCGCGAACAGCGCGAACGAGGACACGAGAGCCGGGAGCGCGAGCAGGCTGAATACCGAGCCGAACTGCCAGCCGAAACCCATCAACGCCGCACCGACCAGCGCTCCGGCCACCCCGCCGATGCGCCCGACGCCGAGCATCCATGCAACGCCTGTCGCCCGCCCGTGCGTCGGATAAAAGGCGGCAGCGAGCGCGGACATCGACGTCACTGCGCTCGTCACCTGTGCGCCGGTCAGAAAGACGAGCGTGCCGAGCCATAACTGATGTCCGACACCGCGCCCCACCAGCACGACCATCAGTGCGGCCAGCACATACGTTGCCGCAATCACGCGGTTGGCGTTGAGACGATCCATGACCCAGCCCACGCAGAGGTTGCCGACCACACCGCCGAGCGGGAACAATGACGTCATGAGCGCTGCGCGCTCGCCGGAAAAGCCGGTGTCGCGAAAGAGCGTAGGCAGCCAATTGGTCAACAGATAGTAGATCAGCAGACCCATGAAGTACGCGAGCCACAACATCAGCGTGCCGAAGCGATACTGGCGCGACAGCACGACGCGAATTGCCGATTCGCGCTTCGTGTTTGCGCTGCCCTCCGGGGTGACGAAACGGCAGCCATCAAGCATCGCGCCACGTGCGATGCGGCCGAGAATGCGCGCGATTTTTGCGTCGGCGCGCTGACGCACCGCCATGAACTGAACAGACTCTGGCAAGAGCAGGATCAACAGAACCGTCAACACGATCGGCCCGATACCGCCCGCGACCAGCACGCTTTGCCAGCCAAAATGCGGAATCAGCCATGCGGACGCGAATCCGCCGAGCGCGAGGCCTGTGGAAAATCCACAAAACATTGCATTGACGACGACCGCGCGCACGCGCGTCGGCGCGTATTCGGACATCAGCGTGACGGCGTTCGGCATCGCCGCGCCGAGTCCGAGCCCGGTGCAGAAGCGCAGGATGGTCAGCGACTCGACCGAGTTGGCGAATGCCGCCGCAAGGCTCCACAGTCCGAAAAACGCCACGGAAAGCACCAGCACGGTTTTGCGCCCGAGCCGATCGGCGAGCGGGCCGGCCAGTATCGCACCGATGCCAAGCCCGACCAGCGCCGCGCTCATCACCGGACCGAGCGCGACACGCGCAATGCCCCACTGCTGCACGAGCGACGGCGCGATGAAGCCGATGGCTGCCGTGTCGTAGCCGTCGGCCGCGACAACGAGAAAGCACAGCACGAGAATGACCCACTGAAATGGGGAGAACCGTTGGCCGTCAATGAAGGCCTGGGTATCGACGACGCGTTCGAAGGTCTTCATTGCTGTCCTCCAGCCACGTGATCGACGAACGGGGGCAGCGCGCCGGCGGGGCCGGCACGATCGAGCATTTCCATTGCGATGTCTCCAGAGATTGATGTCGTTTTATTGCGGCGCCGTACCCGCGGGCGCCGTTCGTCGAGGATCTTGCCTACGGCTTACCCTGCGACGCTATCCAGCGCGACGGCACGAATGAGTCGCGTCTCCTGCGCCGTGATCAGATGGCCCGATGCCTTGAGATAGGCCGGGAAATCCGGATGCGTATCGCGCGCAACGCACCGTCGTTCGTAGTCCGCCAGATCGTCATACCCCCACAGGTGGGTGAACTGATTCTGCGGCCCGACCAGACTTGTCCAAAAGCCGAGCGGATGTCCAAGCGTCTCGAGCAGAATCGGCATCGCGAGCCTGTCAAACACCTCGAGAAACTCGGGCATCTTGCGCAGCGCGATCGTGTAAACCCGGAAATCCACGAGGGGCTTTGCCAGATACATCGGGTGGGTGCTCATGCGCATACCTTCTCTTTGCGGGTCCTGGCTTTGGTGGCGATGGCGCTACCCGTGACATAGCCGAAAGTCATATTGGGCCCATGGGTGATACCGGCGCCCGGATAGTTGCCGCCCATCACGCTACGCCGGTCATTGCCGACCGCGTAAAGGCCCTCGATCTGGCTGCCGTCGGCCCGCAGCACCTCGCCGGTGACGCTGGTCCTGAGGCCGTCGAACGTGCCCAGATCGCCCATCACCACCTTCACCGCATAGAAGGGGCCGGTCGCGATCGGCGCAACGCAAGGATTGGGCTGGTTGTCCGGATCGCCGAGATAACGGTTGAACGACGTGCGGCCGCGATGGAACGCCGGGTCTTCTCCACGCTCGGCATCGAGGTTGTACGCATGGACCGTCGTCTCGAGCGCATCAGGAACAATCCCGCAATTACGCGCCAGCTCGCCGATCGTCTCGCCCTTGACGAGGTAGCCTTTGCGTAGCAACGGCCCCATCGGCATCGGCGCGGGCTTCGCATAGCCCAGCCCATACTTGCCCAGCGCCGCCTTGTCGCAGATCAGCCACATCGCCGTCTCCCGCTCACCCTCGCACGCGCGGATCAGCGCCGCGCCAACATCGTGGTAGGAGTTCGATTCATTGGTGAAGCGCTGACCGTTCCGCAGCACGCCGATCACGCCGGGCTTGTAGCGATCGAGCAGATGCGGGAATACGCCGGTGCGGCCCTTGCCGAAGGGCACCTTCGAGACAGGCATCCAGGCCGACGCATCGGGGAAGCCGAGGTCCACCGCACCACCCACTTTCTCCGCCATGGTCAGCCCGTCGCCCGTATTGCCGACGGGCGTGGGCGACAGATGCTCGCCCCCACGCTTCACATGCGGATAGACCTGCGCGATGCGCTTGAGATCGTGCGGGAAGCCGCCGCAAGCCAGCACGACGCCGTGCCGGGCGGTGATCCGAAGGTCGCCTTCCGCTGCGCTCGCGTGCACACCGACCACCTGGCCGTTCTCGCTCAACAGTTCCTTGACGGGAGTCGAAGTGAGGATCGGAATGTCGATTGCCAGCGCCGACTTCGCGAGCCTCGCGGCGAGCGCGTTGCCGCTCGTTACGTTGATCCCCCGCCGATATAGCGCCAGCTCCTTGATGTGCGTAGCCAGACGCCGGGCCACGTAGAGGAACGAAACAAAGGACTTGGTCGCGCGGAAGAAGTGCTTGAGGTCCGCATTCGAGGAATTGAACATCATTCCCATGAAGGTGATCGTCTCGAGCGGCGGCTTGAGACGGTGCATGTCCTTGCCGAGCCCGCGAATGTCATAGGGCGCGGCGAGGATCGAGCGGCCGATGTCGACGCCGCCGGGCGCATCCGGGTGATAGTCCGGATAGAGCGTCGGCACGAACTTCATCTCGGTCTCGCGCTCGAAGAACTCGACCATTTTCGGCCCGTTCTCGATAAAACACTGGACCGAGGCGGGATCGTAGTTGTTGCCCGTCTCGCTCATCATGTATTCGCGCACGCGCTCGACAGTGTCCGCCTGGTTCTGCTGTCGGCCATATTTGCTCAGCGGAATCCACAAGACCCCGCCCGACAGCGCGGTGGTACCACCGAACACGGGCTCCTTTTCCAGCACGATCACATCGAGGCCGTGCTTGCGTGCAGTGATCGCGGTGGCGAGGCCCGCGGCACCCGATCCGACCACGACCAGATCGCAAGTGATCTCCTTGGCCATATCCACTCTCCTTTTCGTTATGGTGTGATGGAACTCACGCAGCCGCGGTGGCGTTGAAGCCGGGGCGCGGGACCATGTCCATCAGCATGCAATCGAGCCCGCCGTCGACCAGCACCTCCGCGCCATTGACGTAGGCGGCCAGGTCAGACGCGAGAAACAGGGCCGGGCCGGCGAGGTCCTCCGGCTCGCCGATGCGCCGGCTCGCGGTGGCGGCGGCGCGGCGAGCCTCGAAGCCGGGCTCCTCGTAGAACTTCGCGGACAGCGCGGTGCGGATCATGCCGGGCAGCACGCAGTTGCTGCGCACCCCGCGCGGCCCCCACTCCGCCGCCAACTGCCGCGAAAGCAGCAGGACGCCCGCCTTGCTCGGGCTATAGGAACCGCTATTGGTCTGCGGACTGAGCGCCGCAATCGATGCAACGTGGACGATACTGCCCTTGCCCGCCGCCAGCATGTCGCGCCCGAAAGCCCGAGCACACAGAAGATAGCCGGTCAGGTTCACGGCGATGGCCTGGTTCCAGTCCTCGATCGAGACCGTCTCGAGCGGTCCGGCGCGCAGCAGCCCTGCGTTGTTGACGAGCACGCTGGCCGGTCCGAGCGCCGCGCGAACCGCGCCGGCGGCTGCGGCAACCGAGGCTTCGTCCGACACGTCGCAGCCGATCGCCTGCGCCACCGCACCGGCCTTCCGCAGTTCGTCGGCGACAGCTTCAGCGCCGGCAAGATTCCGATCCACGAGCGCCACATGTGCGCCGACATCGGCGAACGCGCGCGCGATGCCGGCACCAATACCACTGCCCGCCCCCGTGACCACGCAGACCTTTCCGTCCAGGTTCAGCCGGTATGGGGTCGACGCAGCTGCGCGATATTCAGGTTCCTGTCCCATGTAGTTAACGCTCCTAATATTTTCCATGCGATTGTTCTTCGCGAAATTTGTATCGTCATTGAACGCTTCGAGCGCCTATGGAACAATGGACAGAGATCACATACAGCAGGACATAACGTGCATCATGGCCCATGATCAACAGCACCACCGGACCGTTCTCCATTTCGCACTCTATGGTGCGGAAGCCGACCCATCCTGGGTCGACATGGTCCATTACGAACGCATTCCGCTGCGTGCCGGCCGTTTCGACTTCGACATCAAGCCGCACGTCCACGATGCGCTGATCCAGGTGCTCTACGTCACCGCCGGGGGCGGCACGACCTTCATCGACGGCAAGACCTGGGCGGTCGAAGCGCCATGCCTGGTCGTCGTGCCAGCGCGCTCGGTCCACGGCTTTCACTTCCGCAGCGACATCGACGGTCACGTCATCACCGCCGCGCAGTCTGCGCTGGAATCGCTGGCGATGACGGCCGCGCCCGAGCTTCTGGAATTCATTCGCACGCCTACGGTTCTGTCGATCGATCCCGCCGTCGAGCGCGGCACATCTTTGGACACCCTGTTTCAGTCAATCGGACACGAGGCGGAGAGCCACGAGCGCTGGCAGTTCACTGCAGGCGCGGCACTGACGATTGTTCTGTTCGTCAAGATCGGGCGCCTCAGCGAGAGCGCCCGGCTTTCAGCCAGTTCCGAGCAACGGACGATGGCCGCGCGGATCGAGCGGTTCCGTGCCCTGCTCGACCGCCATTGCCGTGAGCGGCGGCCGGTCGCCAGCTATGCCGACGAGATGGGCGTGACCACCGGCCAGCTCTCCCGCATCTGCCGTGCCACCTTCGGGGTCTCGGCAATCGAGGCAATCGATGCACGCTCGATTCACGAGGCCAAGCGGCTGCTGGGCTATTCGACGCTCAGCGTGAAACAGATCGCCAGTGAACTTGGCTTTCAGGACGAGGCCTATTTCGGTCGCTTCTTCCGAAAACAGACAGGACTCCGGCCGACCGAATACCGCTCTGCGGCCCACGATCGATCGTTGCCGCATGAAACGGGGGGAGCGGGCTGACCCGACCTCGCCCCCGTCATCCGGTTCAGGCCGACAAGCCGCGGAGCTTGATGAACAGGTGTTCCGGCCCGGAGTTGGTCAGGTTGTTGCCCCGCACATACTGGATCGGCCTTGCCGGATCGAGCGCGATATCGCCAATCTTGCGGGCCAGAGCCTTCGCCGCAATCAGCGTCTCCAGCTTGGCGAGCGGCGCGCCAAGGCATTTATGCATGCCGTTGCCGAAACCCAGATGGCCGCTGGAATCGCGGTCGATGTCGAACGTCTCGCCCTCGGCAAACTTGCGACTGTCGCGGTTCGCAGCCGACAGCAGCAACCGCACCACCGCGCCCTTCGGTAGATCGATACCGGCGACCGTGGTCGCCTCGGTGGTGATGCGGCTCACGCGCTGGACGGTACCACGGTAGCGCGCCACCTCCTCGACGAAACGGTCGGCGTCGGCGGGGTTTTCGCGGATACGTCCCAGCAGATCCGGCTGCTCGGCGAACATGCGAAATGCGTTGGCGACAAGGATGGTCGTCGTGTCGTGCCCGGCGATGAAAACGAACGCGCACAGCTCCTTCGCTTCCTTTTCCGAAAGCAACCCGTCCTTCCACATGCGCGCGATATGCCCGCCGATCGACTGGCTGTCGGTGAGCGCGAGCCGCTCCATCGCTTCCTTCAGGTAAGCGAAGAATGCCTGCGCGCTCTGCTCGTCGGTGCCGGTCCCCGGCGCATTGCGGGCGAGACGCCCGAAGTAGCTGAAGGTCTCGTCCGACCAGAACTTCATCTTCTCCTCATCCTCGTTCGGCACATCGATCATCGCGGAGATGGTCGAGATGCTGAGCGGAATGGCGAAATCGTTGACGACATCACCGCCGCCTTTGGCGATCATCGCGTCAAGCAGATCCTCCGCCCTTTGCGCGATCTGGTCGATAAAGGGATCGAGCGCGAGCGGCAGGAAGGACGGCTGGACGACCTTGCGTAACCGCGAATGGGCAGGTGCATCGAACAGCGTCAGGAACGTCAGCGGTGGCGGGCTGACGACCTCGGAGGAAAACAGCTTCGGATTACGGATCGCCTGGTAGACATCGTCATAGCGCGAGAGGAACCACACGTCCGAAGTCGCCGACTGGCAACGCAGCACCGGCGCGTGCTCCCGCATCCAGCGGTAGTGCGCGTACGGGTCGCCTTGCGAGCCGTCATCGACCACCTTGAATGGCGCCAGCCCATCGGGCCAGTCCAGTTCGTGCGAATAGGGCGGAAGGGTCCTGGCCGTGAACGGGCAGATCTGTGGCGCGCTCTCCGGCACAGCAGACGGGAGAGAGATGGGCGCCGCGGCCTTGGGTGCCGTCTTGCCCATCGCCATACGCTGCAGCGCGCGGCTCATCGTGGCCTTGGAATGGAGCGCATGCAGCGCGATCACGTCGCGCGCCGCGTTCAGGTCGCCCAGTTCGAAGGCGGCGACGATGTCCCGATGCTGCTGGACGATATCGCCGACGATCTCGATCTGGTCGGTCAGCGCGCGCGCGATATAGTCCTGCACGGCCAGTTGCCGGTAGAGCGCGATCAGCTGGGCGTTCCCGGACGCTTCGATCGTAAACATGTGGAACGCATGATTTGCGTCGATGTAGCGTGGAACATCGGTAAAGCGCGGCCCGGACACGAACTGGGCCGTCGCCTCGGCGAGCTGGCGGAAGGTGATCAACTGCTCGCTCGACAGCCGGCCCATGGTCAGCTGAGCCGCCCCCAGTTCGAGCGTCATGCGCAGGTCGAAAGCTTCATCGACATCAACAGGAGCGATGTGCTCCTCGCCGGTCTGGACCACCAGGCCGGTGCCGGCGAACTTCTCATAATAGAAATTGCGCGGCGTCAGCCCTTCGGACGAGAGAAAATCGCGCACCGCATCAACCATCGGCGGCGGGCCGCAGAGGTAGACATCTGCATCGCCGCCGTTGAGCCGGGAGGCGCTGATGTGGTGGGTCACATAGCCCTTGTTGGGATAGGCACTGTCGGGGTCGGCAACGGTGCAGGCATAGGTGAAGTTCGGCAGGCGCTGCGCATGGATTTCGAGCCGGTCGACGCCGACGAGATCCTCGTCACTGTTCACGCCCAGGATCATGTGGATCGGATACGGGCTGCCACCGTCCTCGACGATCTTGTCCAGCATCGAGAGAAACGGTGCGAGGCCCGTACCACCCGCCAGGAACAGCACCGGCCGCTCGATGGGGCGCAGGTAGAAGCTTCCCATCGGGCCGCGAAACTCGATCGGGTCCCCCGGTTTGGCGGTTTCGCAGAGCCAGGTCGACATCACCCCTTGACGCACATTGCGCACAAGGAAGGACAAATGCGGCTCGGACGGCCCGGAGCTGAAGGAGTAGGACCGAGTCTGATCGGTGCCGGGCACCCGGATGTTGACATACTGTCCGGGAAGGAAACCGAGATCTGCACGGTTCTCGAGCTCGACCGAGAAGGCGATCGTCGTGTCAGACGCGCGTTGGCAGGCGACGATCCGTCCGCTGTGGGAGGACGGGCCGGTACCCGAGACATCGGAGCTCGTGGCGATCTGGATCACGCAGTCCGAACGTGGACTCATCTGGCAGGTGAGAACCTTGCGGGCGCTCGCCTCCTCCGGGCTAAGCGCATCTTCCACGCAGTCGCCCAGCACGTACTCGCCGGACTCGCAGACAGCCTTGCAGGTGCCACACACACCATCACGGCAATCGAGTGGAATATTGAGCTTGGCGCGAATGGCGGCATCGGTGACGCGCTCGCCCTCCTCGCACTCGATGAAGCGGGTCACTCCGTCCTCAAAACGGAGGGTTATCTGATGGGCCATGGCGGTGTCTCCTCTAAAGCCGCCCGGGCATACCGTTGCGCTGACCGTATGCTCGGGCGGGCGGCGCGCGAGATAAGCTTCTTTCTCGCAAGCGCCCGGTGGGTTTAATGACACCAATTTAGAGCCTGAGCCGCGTTCCCCTCAATGGACAGAGACGACGTTAACCCGGACAAAACGTGCATTGTGATGAACGCCGGATGACCGTGCTCATCTCGATCTCACCCACCTTCCAAACGGAAGAAAGCCGGGTCTACTCGCCAATCCGGCACGTACTGTGTCGGCCAGGCACCCGGAGTGTCCCTGGCATCGAAGTAGAACACGGATCTCAACAGCGGGTAACGCCATAGCGTCGCCAGTAGTTGGTCGATCTCCTTTCGCTTGTATTCAGCCTCGCCATCGACTCCGAGCTCGGCAATCATGACAGGTCGATCGTAGCGCTGCACGCGCCGGTATTTTTCCCGGAAGATGCTCGCCACCGAGTAAGCACCGCCTGCAGGCTCAACGTTGCAGTGCGGGCAATCGTACACGGACAGGCCAATATAGTCGGCATAGGGCCTGCCCGGAAAATAGTGATCGAGGTTGGGGTCGCCTGCAGGCGACCAGACATAGAGCAATTTGCTCGTAAAGCGACGGCATTGATCGACGAAGTGCCGGTACGCGCCGATGTAAAGCGCTGGCGCGTTGCCAGCCCAGGGATACCGCGCGAACGACGTCTCCATTTCATGGCCCCAACGCACGAACAATGGGGCGTTGAGTTCGGCCATGCCTTTGCAGATCGCGTGTATCTCGGGATCGTACGTGCCCCTGCCGATGTCTGCGAGTAACGTGCTGCGCGCGCGTCCTGCAGCGGGCCAGGGTTCGATGGCGATCATCAACCAACGGTTTCGGCGTGTGGCGTAATCGTAGGATTGCAGAATGTGTGACATGGCGTCGGCATCCGACCAGGAGACGAATATCTGCTCGATTGCCAAATCGTCGGCTTCTGAAAAATCGTGGTTGGGGTCGTACACGCCCAGCACCGGCTCGGTGGCGGCGCGATGCCCCGCCACCCGCTCATGGGCCGTTGCCGGCCGCCACATCATCGCCTGAATGCCAGTCGTGAAACGCAGAGCAAGACCTGACAGCGCCACCGTTATCGCGACCGAAAACAGCAGATTGCGCGCAAGAGACCGGTTGCCGATCAGTAGCTTGATCGAAGCGGTGCGCTGCCCCCGTTCACGATTGTGAGCGACGACGATGACGATGGCGATCAGAAGATACGTCAGGCAGGAAACGATCGAGAAGACGTAAAACCCCCCGGCCGCCTGCGCATTGCGCACTGCGAGCACCGGGATTCCGCAGAATAGCGAGATCAGCAGGTATGGCATCACCAGACGCAGCGGTACCTGCTTTTCCGTGACATCGCCCTTCGCTGTGACGCGAAAGCTGAATTCGCGCCCGCGTATGCGGTCACTGATTGCCGACAGCGTGCCAAACAGATCCCACGGCCACCGTGCGAACAGGAACAAGACGCCCTCCCACGTCACCAGCTTCGCGTCGTATGGGCGAAACGAGCCGGTCTTTCTCAGCCACGCCATCAGGGCAACCAGGCTTGCCACGATCGGGGACGTGTGCAGGAAGTACGTCACGTAGTCGACATGGGCCCAGACTTTGTGGGTCCACAGCGCTACGGCGGGGATGGCACACGCAGCGACCATCGACAACGAAAACAGCGTGTACCAGAGCTGGCAAAAGAGGAACTGGGCCTTGAGGCGAAGCGGCAGCGGTGCGTAGTAATGCCTGGTGTAGCGCAGCAGGATCAGCATCAGGCTCCTCGACCACTGGTATTCCTGCGTGGCCATATCGGCGAAGGTGCGTGGCCCTTCCCCATGCGCGATCGCGTCAAGTGCGTGAACGCCGCGCCAACCCTTGGCGTTCATCATGAGCGTGGTCGAGTGATCCTCCGCCAGCTCCGGGCCGAGACCGCCGATCTCGCGCAGTGCCGCAGTCCGGACTGCGTAATGCGATCCAATGCATAGCGGCGCGAGACCGCCGCTATAACCGGCCTGCAGGACGCCGTGAAAAGGTCCTTCATTGTAAAGCCGCCCTCGCGCACTCCAGCTCGATGCGCGGTTGCTGTCGCAGATGCTGGGTGCCGACACGTAGCCGACCTGCCTGTCCGCAAAAGGGCGAAGCATCTCCTCTAGATACGTCGCGGTCGGCACATGATCCGCATCCAGTTGCGATACGAATTCATAGCCCTCGTATCCATACCGATCATAGAAGTAGGCCAGATTCCCTTCCTTGCACTTCGTGCGCCTCGGCCATGACGCATTGTGGTATGCGGTCACACCCTTTCGCGTCGAGAGTCGTACGCCGTGATGCGCACACCAGGCAATGGTCTCCGCCGACGGATCTTCGTCCGCCAGCCACGTATCGTGCGGATACGTCTGATTCAACATGCCGACGAGCGTCTTCTCGACAATTTCAAACGGTTCGGAGGGTGCCTTGGTGACGACCATCGCCACGCGCAGCCCCGCGGGAACGGACCTTGCCGGATGGGGAACGCGCGCGCGCCACGCGATTGCCACGAAATAGCCGGGGATGACCGTGGTCCAGAAGAGGAAAACGCAGTTAGTGGTGAATCTGAATCCATCGACCGTGTGCTCCGGCCGCAGCCACCACACCCAGAATGTCATTAGGCACGCAACCCACAGTATTGCGAGCAACGCATAACAGGCTCGCGTTCTTGCAGGCAAGAGCGGGGCAAGCAACGGCTGTTCAGCCTCAGCCTCTGCTTGCGGCCACCGTGGATCCAGTGACCGGCCGGATGTGTATTCGCTCATGGGAACGAGATAGCGTGTATCAGGCGCGCGGCCGATCTTCGCGGCCCCCGGGTCGCGTTGGCCCGCACCTATTCCGTCAATGGAATGGTCGATCCGATCATGGGGGTGCTCGTGTTGGCCGGCATCCATTCCGTGGTCGGGATCGGCTGCAGGATTTGCGTCGGCGCGGGCAGCCGCGGATTTGGCGCTCTACGTCCAATTCGCACATAGTGACGGAAGCCACTGCTGCGCACCGCACCCTCGTCGAAGAGATTGCGCAGATCGATCAAGACTGGATCGGACATATACGCAACCAGTTCCTCCAGATCGCAATCGAGGAACGCCTTCCAGTCCGTCATCACGATGAGGGCATCGGCGCTCTTGATCGCATCGATCGCACACGATGCCATGACGAGGCCGGGGAGCAACCGGACGGCGCCGGCCGGCCTGGACGGATCATAGGCGCGGATCCTGGCACCGCGCTCGGACAGTGACCGGATCAACCCGATACTCGGGCTTTCGCGCACATCGTCGGTTTCCCCTTTGAAGGTCAGGCCGAAAACGGCCAGTCGTTTGCCGGCGACGGAACCCCCGCAGGCCGCATCGATCTTCTTCACGATCGCTTCCTTGCGCATCGTGTTGGCCTCGATGGCGGCATCGACGATACGCAGCGACACGACATGCTCGGAGGCAAGTGCCCTGAGTGCGCGCGTATCTTTCGGAAAGCAGGATCCGCCCCAGCCAGGCCCGGCCTTCAGAAATGCGGCCCCGATACGATGATCCAGTCCCATGGCGGCGGCGACACGCTCCACATCGGCGCCGACGGCCTCGCACAGATCCGCAATCTCGTTGATATAGCTGACCTTCACGGCGAGGAACGCGTTGGAAGCGTACTTGATCACCTCGGCCGTTTCGATTTCCGTGATCAGGACATCGCGTCCCTGCCGTTCAAGCGGATCGAAAATCCGTTTCAGGATCGTGATGGCTTGCTCATGCTCGGCGCCGATGACGATGCGGTCCGGACGCATGAAATCATTGATTGCGCAGCCCTGGCGCAGGAACTCCGGATTGGATGCAACGGCTGCCGTCCGTCCCGCAGGCAGGCAACGCTCGACCACGCCCTGGACGATGCGGCTGGTACCGACGGGAACCGTCGACTTCATGACAACGACCGCAAATTGATCGAGGTTGGACGCAATCTCCTCCACAGCCGCCATCACATGGTCCAGATTCGCTCGATCCGATCTGGCATGCGAAGGAGTCCCAACCGTGATGAAGACCGCATCGCGACCGCGGACGCTGCCGGGAACGTCCAGACTGAAGCGCAGATTCCCGTTGCTCACGTTGCGGCTCACGAGTTCGTCAAGTCCGGGTTCGAAAATGGGTATGCGCCCGTTGTTCAATGCACTGATCTTGTCCGTGTCGTTATCGACGCAGATCACGTCATGGCCGAGCTCGGCCAGGCAGGCACCCGACACGAGGCCAACATAGCCGGTTCCGACAATTGCGATTTGAACAGACATATCAGCCTCGCAGTGAATGGGCGCGATGAACACCGAGTAACTCGGAATCCGAACCTTCTCGCCAGGTGGTACGCCGAAACCAGTCGGCGGCCGTCTCGACCATTTGATGGATTTCGACGAAGCGCGGCTGCCACCCGATAACCTCCCGGGCCAGCCCTGCGTTTGCATAAAGCGCCGGTGGATCGCCGGCTCGACGCGGAGCCAGCAACACCGGAACGCGGCGGGCGGTGACGGACTCGACGGCCTTGATGACGTCGAAGACGGAAGTCCCATTTCCGGTCCCAAGGTTGAAGGCCGCGCTCGCGCCTCCCTCCACCAGATGGTTCATGGACAGAACATGTGCGTCGGCAAGATCGCTGACGTGTACGTAGTCACGGACGGCCGAGCCGTCCGGCGTCGGATAGTCCACGCCCAGCACGGAGAATGGCGGGGCTTTCCCGAGCGCGGCTCCGATGGCCAGCGGAATCGCGTGTGTCTCTGGATGATGGCGTTCGCCCAGCTCCCCTTCCGGATCCGCTCCCGCCGCATTGAAATACCTCAACGCGATCCAGCGCATGCCATACGCACGCTCGTAATCCGCCACCATTCTCTCCGTGACGAGCTTGGTGAAGCCGTAGACGTTCACCGGCGCCTGGGGCGTTGCTTCCGAGATGGGCAGCATGGCTGGAATGCCATACGTGGCACAGCTCGATGACAGCACGATCCGCATCACACCGTGCCGCCGCATCGCATCGAGCAATGTCTGCGTACCCGCAATGTTGTTGCGATAGTATTTGCCGGGTTCGATGACCGACTCGCCGACATAAGCCAATGCCGCAAAATGGATCACGAATTCCGGGCGATGCTCGGAAAACGCGGCATCCAGCGCATCGGGGTCGAGGATATCGCCGACATGGAGAGGACCCCAGCACACTGCGTCCGCGTGACCGGACGACAGGTTGTCGAACGCGATTGGCGTGTGGGCGGCGCGGGCCAGCGATTTGCACGTATGGCTTCCAATGTAGCCGGCACCGCCGGTGACGAGGACTCTCATCGCGTCGGCTCCGGCGCTGCAACGGGAGACAGCCATAGCTCATTGCAAAAATAGTCTATGGTCGCGGCCAGTCCGTCCTTGAGCGAGACCGTCGGTCTCCAGTCGAGCAATTTCTCCGCCATGCTGATGTCGGGGCACCGCTTCTTCGGGTCGTCGATCGGGAGCGGCATTGCGCTGATGCTCGACGAGGACCGGGTCATTTCAATGACCAGTCGGGCGAGTTCCTGCATCGTGAACTCGCTCGGGTTACCGAGATTGATCGGCCCGGTCACTTCGGCCGGCGACCGCATCAACCGGAAAAAGCCATCGATGAGATCCGTGACGAAGCAGAACGAGCGCGTCTGCTGACCATCGCCATAAATTTCGACAGGATCCCCCAACAGGGCCTGCACGATGAAATTGGACACCACCCGCCCGTCTTTCGGATTCATGCGCGGGCCGTAGGTGTTGAAAATTCTCGCGACCCGGATGTCGACGCCAAAGCTACGCCTGTAGTCGAAACAGAGCGTTTCCGCGGCACGTTTTCCTTCGTCATAACACGCCCGCGGTCCTGTGGAATTGACATGCCCACAATACGTTTCCACCTGCGGATGCACTTCGGGATCGCCGTATACCTCGCTCGTCGATGCCTGAAACACACGGGCACCGGTTTTCCGGCCGAGATCGAGGCAGTGCTTCGTTCCCATCACGTTTGTCAGCAACGTGTGTGTGGGATCGACCTGATAGCTGGGCGGCGACGCCGGACAGGCGAGATTCCATATCTCGTCGACGTCGATATCCGGCAAGGTTGCGCAGATGTCCGCCTCGATCAGCGCAAAGCGTGGCGACGACCGGAGATGTGCGACGTTGCAGCGCCTGCCGGTCATCAGGTTGTCAATGCAGATGACCTGCGCTCCCTCTGCGAGCAGCCGCTCGCAGACGTAGCTACCAAGAAAGCCGGCGCCGCCCGTCACAATTGTCGTCGGCATATCCTTGCTGTTCCGAAATCGCGTGAGTGTCATTTCTAACGCTCCCATCCCAGACGACCGCAGTCACATGAAATTGCGAAAACCGGGCTGGACCATAAGCAAGGCATGTACCAAAATGCACGCGGTGGTCGGAACGCAATTAAATTCAGGCGACTTGCGGGGATGCTCTGCTGTGGTGCAGCATGAAATGCCGCAAAAACGTTGCATTCGTGAAAACGCGGAGCGCCGCGATTACGGGCCCGCATGCGGGAACAATTTCGTCCTACTTATGCAGCTCTGCTGCGCGGCAGCAAGCTATCCAACGGGCGCGATGACCGGTGGCGTGACAGCACATCGCGTATTGATCCGATCACGTCGGCGTTCGGCGAAAGCATGAATTTCTCCCGAAACGCCGCAAAAATGATTCATTTCTGAAAGGGCGATTGTGGTGCATCGCGCGTTGAGGAAGAGAGTCCCCAACATCGTCTCGACGACCCTATTTCGTTCCGGGAAATATACGCGGACACTCGATCAGAGATCGCTCGCATCGGCACATCGTGGCAATCGCGCTGCACTCGCCGTCGCCGCACACGGCCACACAAGCGCCAATCGCCACGATTGCGTGAAGATCCAGGAACAGTCTCTTCCCCGGCGCCATCTATCTCTTAAGCACTCGCTTACCTAGACTGCAGTCATCGGTTACGAACAAGGTGTTCGTAGCGAGACACCAAAAAAATGGAGGTAAGCATCATGAAGAACCTGATTCAAGCCGTCGTCGTTGCCGCCGCGCTTGTCGCTCCGGTTGCCGTATTCGCGCAGGGCAATGCGCCGCTGACCCGCGCCCAGGTGCGCGCGGAGCTGGTGGAACTCGAGCAGGCCGGCTACAACCCGGCAACCGGCGAAGACCCGCGCTACCCTGAGGCCATTCAGGCCGCGCAAGCGCGCGTGGCGCAACAGTATGCGATCGCGCAGGCACAAGGCGTCGACAACAGTGGCGTCGGCAACGAAGCGCAAGGGGCCGTGGCGGCCGGCAAGCCCGGGAAGATGATGCAACCGCGCGCCAATGACGAGATGAAGTCGTTGTACCGCGGGCACTAAGTCACGACCGGGCGAAGCGGTTTCATCCGTCCGGAACCGCCGCCGACTGATTTCGAATGACAGACCGGCTCGCCGCGGCGATCACGCCCGTCGGGCCGGTTCAATGTAATACCTCCGCCATCGGACCTCCGATGGCTTGGCTCGGCCCGCCTGGGCCGGGCGCTTTTTGAGCGCGCATTCGTCGCTCATACCAACTGCCAACGGGTGAGGCACAGGCGGGCCGCGTCATCGAATGACGTGCAGAACACTGAAATTCCGCGCCGGAATCGACGTGCTTGCGAGCTAGAGCGAGGATCCTTTCAGCAATTTCTCGTCAGTTCTCCTTTTTGTTTCGATAAGGTTAATTGTCGCGGGCAAACGTCGGATGTTTTACTAACGCGCGCCAACTTGCATCAACCTCGCCTGACACTCGCGGAACACTGCCTCGCCGACCGCGTTCGGGTCGATCTTCTCCGACGCAGGCGTCTTATACGCAGCATGCAGACGCGGGTCAATGATGTCGCGCACGATCCATTCGGGCGTGTTGCCAGGCTGCCCCATCGCGGAGATATAGAGCGCGCTTCGCGCCTCGTCGCGTGTGCGACCGTTATTGCGGAGGTCGATTGCCTGCATCGCGTTCTTACCAGCGATCCAGCACTCGGGGCGAGCCGTTCCGCCTGAGCCATGCGATGGGCCGCCCACGCCCCTGGCGAATACCGCCGGTGCGGCAACGAAGATTGCGAGCGCAAGCGCTGCAATGGATGCATATTTCTTCATGAGATTTCTCCATCTGGTTGTGGATGAAGACGGCGTCGCCGGTGTCATCGGCGCGCGCCTCGTTGGTCTTCCCCTCTGCGTCGCCCTCCAGGGCCATCAGGTATTTGCCGACGGCGGTGATAATTCGCAGTGCAATGTTTTCTCTTCAGAAGAATTTCGGCGGCGGTTAGCCACGCCAAGGTCGCGCCACGCCACAGCCGCTCGTATTGATTTATTGATCGGCGCTTGCCGCATTTCGGACGAGAAGTGTCCGATAGCGCTCGGGCGACTGGTGACGGGATGGCGACGCACCGTGTAGAAGTGGGCTTTCCCTGGCATGGGTCCGCGAGGGTTTGACGACTCGACCCTCCCGTACTTCACGTCGTAGCGGCCGCCATTCTGCGCCCGGTTCGCCCACGCCGCCTGACAGTCGCACGTCTCGCAGCCACCGTCCTCAAGTACGGTGTTAGACCACGTGCGGAGATGCGAGTTGACTTCCCCCCGTGACTTCACGGCAACTCAGCGTCAGGATCTCAAGCCCTCGGGCACGACAAGATGGATGGATTGAACCGAAGAACGGCTCGTAAGTAATCGCATAATTTGGCAGGCGTCGTCCGGTCGCGCGCCACACGGTTCGAGTGCATGGGGTGACCATCCGTCGACGAATTGCTGCCTTGGCGAGTTCAAGATAGGCTTGGCACCTGTACCGTATCACTGAACGCGGCGTAAACCTGTTTCACGGCAGCAACCGCGCTCCACCAAGGAGACGTGTCCGTGCGAAAACTCTTAAAACTGTGTGCATTGGGACTGGTCTTGTTCAGTATCTCGAGTCAGGTCAGCGCGCAAGATGGGAACAAAGTGATCCGAGTGGCAAATGGCATCAATCGCCTGCAGTTGCACGGGTACGATGCGATGATAGTGCGTGCATGGCGTGAGAACTTCAATGCGCACGGCTTCGATGTCGTTTCCATCTTCGTCCGCGACGGTATGGGCAATCGCGGTCAGTCGTGGAGCGTCGTACCGATCTTCCGTCCGCACAACGGCGACGATCACGAGGAACTTCACGTTATGGCCGGCGGCGGAGCGGACTGCCAGCTCCACGACTTCCGGTTGCTGGTCAACGCCAACGGCGAGCCCGCACAGTTGATATTGGCGAACAGGGATGCCGGGACCAGCTACGCCTCGGCGGCCAACGTTCGTTTCGACTACTACGTCCTCGCCGAGAACACCGATGGATCGCCGGGCCACCCGCCGCTGTACTTCGAATGGAAGAAATCAGCATCAGCTCGCAAGCAGTATTGCGACGTCAATCGTGCTTTCGATCGGGAACTGCATCTTGGTACGTCCAGCGGTTCCGATACCGACAGTGGCATTCGCTAGTGCGGTATGCCGTCGGTTAAACAGATCAAGGCGGTAGTGCGGCAGCGCGTGCGAGTCAGCAGTCTTTGGCAGCATGGGTCAAGGGCACTGGCGTGCTCCGCCCGCGTCAGCGTTGCGCTACCACGCATTTTCGCCGCCCCAATGCAAAAACCCCCGCCTGTCGGGCGGGGGTTTCTGGCTTGAGGGAGCCTGACGATTACCTACTTTCACACGGGAATCCGCACTATCATCGGCGTAGAGTCGTTTCACGGTCCTGTTCGGGATGGGAAGGGGTGGGACCGACTCGCTA
>NZ_JAAGPL010000082.1:0-35959 GCF_017104785.1 Burkholderia sp. Ac-20353
TGTGGTGGCCGCTCGCGCTGGCCGGCGTCGCCGCGATCGCGTCGGAGGCCGCGAACTGGGCCGGCCTGCCGACCTGGCTGTCGGCGGTGCTCGCGCTCGCAGCGGTGCTCGCGTGCGGGATCACCACCTACAAGAAGGGCTGGATCGCGCTGCGCAACGGCAACCTGAACATCAACGCGCTGATGAGCATCGCGGTGACGGGCGCGATGGCGATCGGCCAGTGGCCGGAAGCCGCGATGGTGATGGTGCTGTTCACGATCGCCGAACTGATCGAGGCGAAGTCGCTCGACCGCGCGCGCAACGCGATCCAGGGGCTGATGCGGCTCGCGCCCGACACGGCGACCGTGCAACAGCCCGACGGCGCGTGGCGCACGATCGAAGCCGGCCGGGTCGTGCTCGGCGCGATCGTGCGCGTGAAGCCGGGCGAACGGATCGGCCTCGACGGCGAAGTCGTCGCGGGCCGCTCGACCGTGAACCAGGCGCCGATTACCGGCGAGAGCCTGCCCGTCGAGAAGACGGCCGGCGACCCCGTGTTCGCCGGCACGATCAACGAATCGGGCTCGTTCGAATACCGGGTGACCGCGGTCGCGGCCAACACGACGCTCGCGCGCATCATCCACGCGGTCGAGGAGGCGCAGGGCGCGAAGGCGCCGACCCAGCGTTTCGTCGACCAGTTCGCGCGCGTCTACACGCCGATCGTATTCGCGATCGCGCTGCTGGTCGCGGCGGTGCCGCCGATCGTGACGGGCGGCGCGTGGCACGAATGGATCTACCGCGCGCTCGTGCTGCTGGTGATCGCATGCCCGTGCGCGCTCGTGATCTCGACGCCGGTGACGATCGTGTCGGGGCTGGCTGCGGCCGCCCGACGCGGAATTCTCGTGAAGGGCGGCGTGTATCTGGAAGAAGGGCGCAAGCTCGCATGGCTCGCGCTCGACAAGACCGGCACGATCACGCACGGCAAGCCGGTGCAGACCGACTTCGTGCTGCGGGCGGCCGATGCCGACACCGCGCGCGTCCGGCACCTCGCCGCGAGCCTCGCCGCGCGTTCGGATCACCCGGTGTCGCAGGCGATCGCGGCCGCGGCGCGGGCCGACGCTGCCGCGCCGTTCGCCGACGTGCAGGACTTCGAAGCATTGCTCGGGCGCGGCGTGCGTGGCACGATCGACGGCGCGGGCTACTGGCTCGGCAACCACCGGCTCGTCGAAGAGCTGGAACACTGCTCGCCGGAACTCGAAGCGCAGCTCGACGCGCTCGAGCGGCAGGGCAAGAGTGTCGTGATGCTGATCGACGACGTGCGCGTACTCGGCGTATTCGCGGTGGCCGACACGATCAAGGACACGAGCCGCGCGGCGATCGCCGAACTGCATGCGCTCGGCATCCGCACCGCGATGCTGACGGGCGACAACCCGCACACCGCGCAGGCGATCGCGCAGCAGGCCGGCATCGACGACGCGCGCGGCAACCAGCTGCCCGAGGACAAGCTCGCGGCGGTCGAGGAACTGGCCGCCGGCGCGGCGGGGGCGGCGCGGTCCGCAGTCGGGATGGTCGGCGACGGGATCAACGACGCACCGGCGCTCGCGCGTGCCGACATCGGCTTCGCGATGGGCGCGATGGGCACCGATACCGCGATCGAAACCGCCGACGTCGCGCTGATGGACGACGACCTGCGCAAGATCCCCGCGTTCGTGCGGCTGTCGCGCGCGACGCACCGCGTGCTCGTGCAGAACATCGGCCTGACCGCGGTCGCCGCGCTGATCGGCGGCGGCGGGTTCGGCACGTTCATCTTCCAGGGCATCGGACAATCGGCCGCCGACCTCGTGCTGCTCGGCGCGATCCCGACGATCGCGCTCGCGCTGATGGCCGCCGTCGTGTTCGAAGCCGCGACCGCGCTCGCGAAAGGATGGACCGCATGATCGAGATCGTCGGCCTCGGCAAGCGCTTCGGCGATATCGTCGCCGTCGACGACGTATCGCTGACGATGCGGCGTGGCACGATCACCGCGCTCGTCGGCGCGTCGGGCAGCGGCAAGTCGACGCTGCTCAGGATGATCAACCGGCTGATCGCGCCGAGCGCGGGCACGGTCCGCATCGACGGCGTCGATACCGCGAGCGTGCCGCCCGAGCACCTGCGGCGCGGCATCGGCTACGTGATCCAGGGCCACGGGCTGTTTCCGCACTGGAGCGTCGCGCGCAACATCGCGACGGTGCCGCGCCTGCTCGGCTGGCCGGCCGCGCGCATCGACACGCGCGTGCGCGAATTGCTCGACCTGTTCAACCTCACGCCCGACGAATTCGCGGACAAGCTGCCGCACGAGCTGTCCGGCGGCCAGCAGCAGCGCGTCGGCGTCGCACGCGCGCTCGCGGCCGAACCGGCGATGCTGCTGATGGACGAACCGTTCGGCGCGCTCGACCCGATCATTCGCGGCAAGGCGCAGGACGAGCTGCTCGCGCTGCAGCGCCGCCTCGGGATCACGGTCGTGCTCGTCACGCACGATATCGAGGAAGCGCTGAAGCTCGGAGACACGATCGCGGTGATGGACGGCGGCCGGCTGCTGCAGGTCGCGCCGCCCGCCGAGATCCTCGGCCAGCCGGCGGCAGGCGTCGTCGAGCAGCTCGTCGCGGGGGTCGACCGGCCGCTGCGCCTGCTCGCGCTGACGCCGGTCGGCGACGTGGCCGAACCCGGCACCGCGAACGGGCCGCCGATCGCCGCAACGCGCACGCTGCGCGATGCGATTTCGGAAATGCTGTGGCGTGGCGTCGATGCGCTGCCCGTCGACGATGACGATAACGGGACGCAACGCCGGCACCCGGCCGGAAGCGGCCACGAGCCAGCGGGCGGCAACGTCGCGCGCCGTATCACGCTCGACGCGATCCGTGCGCATGCGAGGCGGCCCGGATGACGGCTCGCGATACGGCAACCGCCCGGCGAGGACTACCCGCGGACGCGCCACGACGGCTCCTGCCGATCGCCGCACGCGCGGCCGCGCTCGCGCTGCTGCTCGTGCTGCTGTTCCGTCCGCTGTGGCTGCAAGGCTGGTTCGCGCCGTTCGCGGACAACGGCGCGCCCGTGATCTATGAGCGCGCGAGCCTGCTCGACCTCACGCTCGCGCATCTCGGCACGGTGGCCGTATCGAGCCTGATCGGCACGGTCATCGCGGTCGCGGCCGGCATCGCGGTCACACGGCCGTCGGGCGCGGATTTCCTGCCGGTCGCGCGCAGCATCGCGAACATCGGCCAGACGTTTCCGCCGGTCGCCGTGCTCGCGCTCGCGGTGCCGGCGGTCGGCTTCGGCGTGAAGCCGGTGCTGATCGCGCTCATCCTCTATGGACTGCTACCGATTTTCGAGAGCACGATCGCGGGGATCGAGGACGTGCCGCGCGACGTCGTCGACGCCGCGCGCGGCATGGGGATGAACGGCTGGCAGCAGCTGAGCTCGGTCGAGCTGCCGCTCGCGCTGCCGGTGATCGTCAACGGCATCCGGCTCGCGGTCGTCATCAATCTCGGCACCGCGACGATCGGCTCGACGGTCGCCGCGCGCGGGCTCGGCGACGTGATCATCGCCGGCCTGCAGACCGCGAATACCGCGTTCGTGCTGCAGGGCGGGATGGTCGTCGGACTGCTCGCGGTGCTGGTCAGCGATGCGATCGGCGTGCTCGCGCGCGTCACGGCGCGGCGCGCGTAGATGCCGCTGCAACACCGCCGGGGCGGTCGAACGGCGGTGCGCGGCACGCAACGCGTCGCCTGTGGCACATGCATCATTCGATCTCCGATCGGTGCCCGCGCAACCGGTTTTTCGCGCCCGATTCCGCATTGCGCACGCGGCCGGCAGCCATCATCCTACATCCTGCTTTCAGCCGAGCCCGCGTTCCAGCCACCCGGCGCGAATGGTCGATATACTATGCGCCTCCCGACTCCCCCAACCGGACCATGCGAAGGTTTCCCTGGCTGATCCTGTTTTTGCTCTGCACCGCGAACCAAGCGTCGGCGCAGCAGATGTCTGCGCAACCAGCATCCGCGCCGGTTGCGATCGAAGCCTCGGCCGCCTCGGCCGCTTCCGAAGCGCAGACGGTCAATCAGCCGAACGAGGAAAACCGCCGCATCACGGCATACCTGTCGAAGAAATTCGGCATCGCAAAAGAGAAGGCCGCGCAGCTCGCGAGCATCGTCAACGTCACTGCCACGAAGTATTCGCTGCCGCCGGCACTGGTTTACGCAATCATCTCGATCGAATCGCGTTTCAAGGAAAAGGCGCGCGGCGCCGGAGGCGCAACCGGGCTGATGCAGGTGGTGCCCAGCGCGCACCGCGGTTTGCTGAGGAACGTGAAGGACCTGACCGAGCCGACCGCGAACGTCAACGCCGGCTCGGCGATCCTGTCCGGCTATGTGCGGGCCGCTGGCGGCGACGTGGGCGCCGCGCTGAAGAGCTATGGCGGTTCGCACGCGTATGCGGCGAAAGTGATGCAGCGCGTCGAGTCGTTCCGGTTCGTGCTCGAGCCGAGCGACGATGCGAATGCCGGGATGATGCCGGTCAGTGCGCCGGCGTCCGCGGTGTCGGGCATTCAGAGCTCGTCCGCGCGCAATACCCGCTGACCTCCGGCGCGCACCGCGTCGTATACAAACAGTGCGTACCGTTCGATGTGCTGGTCGAAGCGAACGAGGGTCGCATCGAAATGCGTCGTCAGCGTGAATGCAACCAAATGTATTCATCCAAAGTGACGCGCCGCAGGTCGTTTATCATCGACTGGTCACGTCGATTGAACGACCCGTGAGTGAAGTATGAGGAATACCCGTAAGACATTGATGATTGCCGGAGGGCTGCTGGTCGTTGCGATCAGCGGTTCGTACCTGATGCTCCTCAAGGCGGACCATCGTGCGGTTGCAGAAGCGACGGCCGGCATCGGCGATTCCGCCCAGACGCCGCCGGACGCCGATCTGCGATCGGGCGATAACCACGTATCGCAAGGAAGCATCGGTCAAGCGGCGCTTCCCGCCGCTACCACGAAGCCCGCCGACGCCGCGCCGCAACCGGCGCCCGCAACGGCACCACCAGCGCCCGCACCTGCTACCGCTGCCACTACGCCCGCGCCTGCCGCCGCAACTGCACCTCCGCCGCCACCTGCGCCCGTGACAGTGACCGTCGACCCAGCGCCGGCACCCGGCCCGGCAGCCCCGAGCGTCAGCGCACCGCCGCAGCCCAAGGCACAGCCGAGCGAGCCGCCGTCCGCCGCCGTCGCGTCGGTCGATGCGCAGAAGTCGCCCGCTTCAACGACGAACCGGACGCAACGTGCGTCGCGTGGGCGCGACGGTCTGGAGCGTCATGCAACGGCGGCAACGGCGAATCACGGCTCGGCCACGACACCCGAGACGGCCGCACTGGTCAGGGAGTCGTCGAAGCTCGATCCTTCATTGCCACCGCCAAAGGATCTCCCGGTTCCTTCGAGCACCGATCAACGCGGCTCATCCGCGGGCGCAAACCCGGTCGCCGCTGCGATGACCGAGCGACTCGTCCGGGAGTCGAGCAGTGTCGGTACGTCGTCGTCGCAACCGTCTCAGGACAATTCGGCCGCACCCAAGTGATCGCGGTGACGTCCTACCGCTCCGCCTTCCGCCGCCCCATGTACGCAAGATACGCGACGATCAGATCGATCTCCCGATCACTCAGCTGATCCTGCGAGAAAGCCGGCATGGCCCGCCCGGGCCAGTCCCGAACCGACGCCGGATTGCGGATGTAGCGATGCAACGCCGCCGGCTGGAAGTAATCGACGGGATTCATCGGCACGTTGAGATCGGGGCCCGTCTCCGCGCTGCCCGCACCGTTGAGCCGATGACACGCGAAACATTGCGTGATGAACAGGCGCTGACCGGCCCGAACCGGAGCGGTCGCCGGCAGCGCCGGATCGACGGCGAGCGCCGGCCAGCGCGCGGCGGGCGACCGTTGCGTCGCGAGATGCACGATCTGGAACGGCCACTGCTCGTTGCGCACGGACGATGCCTCCTTGCCGATCCAGACCAGATAGAACGGCCCGGCGCTGACCGGCTTGCCCGGCAGCTTCGGCCACGGATGCGCGGGATCCTCGACCGCGAGCCACGCAACGGCGCCCGCGGGATTGCGATTGAGCACGAGGTCCATCGGCAGTTGCGCGGCAAAACCGTCCGCCGCGCGCGTTTCGAGCACGCTGTCCGCCGCGAGCGCGGCCCCGTCGAGCAGATCCGCCAGCGGCACGGCGCGGAAGGTCATCGGCGTACCGTACGCGACATCGCGAGGCACATGGATCTCCGCGACATCCGGGCGCGCGAGCAACGCCTGACGAGTAAACGATCGGGTCGCACCGTCCGTCGCGAGGTCAAGTGCGGACTGGGCGGCCGCACCATGTCCGATCACGCAGACGGTCAGCAGCAATAGCAGGCACAACGCGCGTTTCAGCATTCGTTCTCCGTTGACTGTCGTTTGTTGCGACGATCGCTAGTGGATCGCCGCGACCGCCCGAAACAGCGTCACTCGCGGCGTCACTCGCGCGCGAGCGACGCGTTCATTGGTCGCCGCAAGACAGGTCACCCTCCCTGCAATGCAGTTGGGCGTCGAGACGCTTCGTCTGCTCGCGCGTCAGCGTATCGATGCACATGCCGTACATCGACGAATTGATGCTGCCGCCGCGCGTGCCCATCGTGTTGAATTCGCATTGCGCGTCGCGCCATGCGAGCCACGCACGCTCGGCCTTTCGCAAATGCTCGCCGCCGTCCTTGCTCACCTTCGCGAGCAGCGCACGGTACGTGTCGTTCAGCTGCCGATCGGACGCCTTCATGCTGCGGCCGATACATTCGTTAATGTCCGTCTGGGTACCCGAGTTGTTGTTCAGGCAATCGGTTTGTGCGGCCCAGGAAGCGCCGCTCGCGAGCAGCAAGACAGCCGTACAGAGAACGGGAAAACGCATTTTCGGGGGGCTCCATGTATTGCGGCCGGAGGTCTTCCACAGGGATGCGCCAGCGCCGTTTATTCCCCGTCATTTGACCGCGCAGCGCACGAATATGCCATATACGCGGTGGAATTTCGATGTTTTCCCGATGCGGACGACGGCCGTCAGTCGCAGGTTGCATCCGTGCGCGAGTAGACACTCGACGCAACTGCCCCTATCGTCCGATATTCCGACGAAATTGCGAACGTTCAAGGAATGGGACATGCGAATTGCACCGGACACAATACACATCGTATCGGACCGACTTTCGATCAAGCTTTTCACCGCAAGCGACGCGGAAGCAGCGTTCCGGTGCATCACCCCCTCCCTCACGCGGTTCATGGCGTGGGACCCGCCTGCCGACAGGGAGGGCTTCGATCGCATTTGGCAAGCGTGGCTGCCCGCGACCGTCGCCGGTACGGACTTCGTGTTTGCAGTCCGTCAGCGCGACAGCACAGCGTTTCTCGGCCTGGCCGGCATCCACCACGTCAAGGATGGATGCGGCGAACTCGGCATCTGGATTCGCGAAGATCGTCATCGCGAGGGAATCGGACGTGAAGCGGTCAGCCTGATTGCCGAGTGGGCAAGCCGTGAACTCGGCATCGAGCGCTTCGTTTATCCCGTTGCCGAAGAGAATTTTCCGAGCCGACGTATTGCCGAATCACTCGGTGGTGTCGTCATGGAGCGGCACGAAACGAGAAAATACCAAGCCGTCGTTTATCAGATACCGCGCCAAACGAGTCGCGAATGAGCACGCGGGCTCATTCGCCGGAAACGGCGTCACGAGCGCCCCCCGTCACAGGCACCCGGCCGCCCCCGTCCACCGCAGATAATCCCCGCGCGTCCAGTCGAGCGCGACGCCGACGCGCTTCGTCCCCGGCCGGATCTTCGGCTTGCAGACCGACAGCGTCAGCGATTCCAGCGCCGGCCATTCGCGAAACGACATCACCGCCACGTCGGCGACGAGCGTCTCGAGCAGCCGCGTATGCGGCTTGTGCGCGAGAAAGGCCGCGACGCGCGCGCAATACCCGTCGTAATCGATCCAGTCGCCCGCTTCGCTCGGCTCGCAGCGATAGCCGAGTTGCGCGTCGATCACGATCGGCTGCGGCGCGTCGTGCTCGTGCGCGTGGATGCCGATCCGCGCGGGCACCTTCAGTTCGTCGACGAACACGCTCCAGCCGCGCCCTCCGAGGCGCGGCGCGTCGATCGACACGAACGGTTCGTCGGCCGGCTTCATGAGGCGAGCGGCGCGGCCGCGTCGAGCATGATCCGCACGAAGTAATCGGCGAAGCTGCGGCGCAGGACGATCTCGAACGTGTCGTCGCCGGTCGGGATCAGCGTGATCGGCGACTTGAAGTAGTGCGACTGCGCGCACTGGCCGGGCTTGAACATGCGCGGATGAAGATCGAGCGGGCAGCCGCGCGCGATCACGTCGCGCACGCGTTCGCCGCTAACCTCGACGACCGTATAGCCGCTGCCGACATCGACCGCCGCCGCATACGAACCCTGCACGGCCTCGGCGAGCGCCGCCTCGAGCACGCCCGCCTGCACGGGCCCGTTCGAGCGCACGAGCCATTCGTCGGGGCCGAGCCACAACACGTCGTAGTCGGCGCTGCGCGCGACCGTGTTCGGTGCGGCCGGCGGCCGGCAGCCGACCACGCGCTCGAACGCGCCGACGAACGCGGGGTCGCTCAGCTCGCCGCGCACGTTGACGAGATCGAGAAACGGCCGCTCACGCAACGTGAATTTCTTCGACGCACGCGCCTGGTGCGTCTTCAGCACGTCGGCCGCGCCGACGAACGGCGACTCGAGCGTGACGCTGCCCGCGCCCGCCACCTGCGTCTGGTTTCTGGTTTCATTCCACATGCTGACGCACCCCTTCGGTATCGTAGAAAACCGGGCTCGAGATCTTCGCGGTCACGCGCTTGCCGTTGGCCAGCGGAATCACGACGCTCTCGCCCATCTTGCCCAAGCCGCCCTTCACCACCGCAAGCGCAATCGAGCGCTTCAGGATCGGGCTGTAGTAGCTCGACGTCACATGGCCGATCATCGGCGTCGGCTCGGTCGCAGACACATGCGTGTCCTTCGCGACGATCTGCGCGCCTTCCGGCAGCACGAACTGCTCGTCGTCGGTCAAGAGGCCCACGAACTGCTTGCGGCCTTCCTTCGCGGTGTCCGAACGCGCGAGCGAACGCTTGCCGAGGAAGTCCTTCGACTTCGCGACGACGCCGCCCATCCCGAGGTCGTACGGCGTGATCGACCCGTCGGTGTCCTGGCCGACAATGATGTAACCCTTCTCCGCGCGCAGCACGTGCATCGTCTCGGTGCCGTACGGCGTGATGTCGAACTCGGCGCCCGCGGCCATCAGCGCTTCCCACACCGCGCGGCCCGCGTTGGCCGGCACGTTCACTTCATAGGCCAGCTCGCCCGAGAAGCTGATCCGCATCACGCGCGCCTTCGCGCCCGCGACCGTACCGTTGCGATAGCTCATGAACGGGAACGCTTCGTTGCCGAAGTCGATGTCCTGGCACACCTTCTGCACGACCTTGCGGCTCTTCGGGCCGACGACCGCGAAAGTCGCCCAGTGGTCCGTCACCGACGCGAGGCGCACCTTCATGTCCGGCCATTCCGTCTGCAGCCAGCGTTCGAGCCACGTGAGCACGCGCGCCGCGCCGCCCGTCGTCGTCGTCATCATGAAATGCTGATCGGCAAGGCGCACCGTCACGCCATCGTCGAACACCATCCCGTTCTCGTCGAGCATCAGCCCGTAGCGGCACTTGCCGACTTCGAGCTTGTTCCACGGGTTCGTGTACATCCAGTTCAGCAGCTTCACCGCGTCCGGGCCCTGGATGTCGATCTTGCCGAGCGTCGACGCGTCGAGGATGCCGACGCTGTTGCGCACCGCGAGGCATTCGCGCTTCACGGCCGCATGCAGGTCCTCGCCGTTCTTCGGGAAATACCACGGCCGCTTCCAGTTGCCGACGTCCTCGAACATCGCGCCGTGCTCGACGTGCCATTCGTGCACGCAGGTCTTGCGGATCGGATCGAGGAAGTCGCCGGTCTCGCGGCCCGCGAACGTGCCGAACGACACGGGCGTGTAGTTCGGGCGGAACGTCGTCGTGCCCGTTTCCGGAATCGACTTGCCGAGCGCCTGCGCGAGAATCGCCATCCCGTTGATGTTGCCGAGCTTGCCCTGGTCGGTGCCGAAACCCATCGCGGTGTAGCGCTTCACGTGCTCGACCGATTCGAAGCCTTCGCGCGCGGCGAGCAGGATGTCGGCGGCCGCCACGTCGTTCTGGAAATCGACGAACTGCTTCGGCCCGCGTGCGGCGGCCTCGCGGCTGCCGACGAGCCACAACGGCTGCAGCGCGCCTTCGACGGCTTCCGCGGCCTGAGGTGCAACCGGACGCTGCGCGGCCGTGTAGCCGGCCGCCTTGGCAGCTTCCGCGCCGGCATCAACCGCGAGCCGCAACGCACGCGCGAGCCCGAACTCGCCCGCGGCCGCGCCGACGCTCGCTTCAGGCTGGACCGCCTTGCCCGGCAGGAAGCACGCTTTGTCGTCGTTCCAGCACGCCTTGCCGCCCGACTGCGCGAACAGGTGCAGCACCGGGCTGAAGCCGCCCGACATCGCAACGAGGTCGCATGCGAGCGTATTCAGCTTGCCGCCCGTCTGGCCGTTCGAGTACGACGCGATGTCGACCGACGACACGCGCCACTTGCCCGACGCGGCCGTCACGACCGCGCCGCTCATCACCGTCACGCCCTGGCGCTTCGCAGCCGCCGGCAGCGCGCCGTTGGTCGATGCGCGCGAATCGACGACCGTCACTTTCGCGCCGCATGCCTTCAGGTCGAGCGCCGCCTGGTAGCCGCGATCGTTGTTCGTGAACACGACCGCTTCGCGGCCCGGCAGCACGCCGAAGCGGTGCACGTAGGTGGACACCGCGCCTGCGAGCATCACGCCCGGCAGGTCGTTGTTGCCGAACACGATCGGCCGCTCGTGCGCGCCGGTCGCGAGGATCACGCGCTTCGCGCGGACCTTCCACAGCAGCTCGCGGGTGCCCTTGCGCATCGACACCGGCAGGTGATCAGTCAGGCGCTGCGTGATCGTCACGAGGTTGTGGTCCTGGTAGCCGAACGCGTTGCTGCGCGACAGGATCGTCACGTCGGGCAGCTTGCGCAGCTCGGCCTCGATCTTCTCGACCCACTGCAGCGCGGGCTTGCCGTCGATTTCCGCACGACACGACAGCAGGCTGCCGCCGAGCTCGCGCTGGTCGTCGACGAGGATCACGCGCGCGCCGGCCGTCGCCGCCGCATGCGCGGCCGCGAGGCCGGACGGGCCGCCGCCGACGACGAGCACGTCGCAGTGCGCGTAGCACTTGTCGTAGCGATCGGCGTCGAGCGTGTCGGGTGCCTTGCCGAGGCCGGCTGCGTCACGGATCTTCTCTTCATACTTCGGCCACATGTTGCGCGGCCACATGAAGGTCTTGTAATAGAACCCGGCGGGCATGAAGCGCGAGAACTTCTGGTTGATCGCGTACTTGTCGTTCTCGAGCGACGGTTCCGCGTTCACGCTGGTCGCGACGAGACCCTGGTACAGCTCGATCTCGGTCGCGCGCGCGTTCGGCACGCTGTACGGGCCCGATTCGAGCTGCACGACGGCGTTCGGTTCCGCGACGTCCGCCGTCACGATCCCGCGCGGACGGTGGTACTTGAAGCTGCGCGCGACGAAGTGCACGCCGTTCGCGAGCAGCGCGGACGCGAGCGTGTCGCCCTGGAAGCCCTGATAGGTGCGGCCGTTGAACGTGAAGGTCAGCGGAATCGCGCGGTTGATGCGGCCACCGGTGCCGAGACGGTCTTTCTGGCTCATTTGCTGGTGCCCTCTTCGTGTGCATTGCCGGCGGCTGCGCCACCGAACTTTTCGTAGCCCTTGATTTCGTACGTGACGGTGTCGCGCTCGACCTTGAACCAGCGGCGGCAGCCCTGCGTGTGCAGCCATTGCTCGCGGTGCAGGCCGCGCTTGTTCTCACGCATGAACACGTATTCGCCCCATTCGCGGTCGGTCATGTTCTCGTTGGCAACCGGGCGCACGATGTCGGCTTCGCCGCCGCACGTGAACTCGGATTCGGCGCGCGGCCCGCACCACGGACATTCGATCAGCAACATGTTTCCTTCTCCTCGTGGTGGTTCGTCAGTGCGCGACGGCAGCGGCGCCGTGCTCGTCGATCAGGTGGCCCGTATAGAAGCGGTCGAGCGCGAACGGCGCGTTCAGCGGATGCGGCTGGTCCTGCGCGATCGTGTGCGCGAACACCCAGCCCGAGCCGGGCGTCGCCTTGAAGCCGCCGGTGCCCCAGCCGCAGTTGAAGTACAGGCCCTTCACGTCGGTCTTGCTGATGATCGGGCACGCATCCGGCGACACGTCGACGATGCCGCCCCACTGGCGGTTCATCCGCACGCGCGAGAACACCGGGAACATCTCGACGATCGCCTGCAGCGTGCCTTCGATGACCTGGAAGCTGCCGCGCTGGCCGAAACCCGTGTACTGGTCGATGCCCGCGCCGATCACGAGGTCGCCCTTGTCGGACTGGCTGATGTATGCGTGCACGGCATTCGACATGATCACCGTGTTGACGACCGGCTTGATCGGCTCGGAAACCAGCGCCTGCAGCGGGTGGCTCTCGATCGGCAGGCGAATGCCGGCCATGTCGGCCAGCGTCGTCGTGTTGCCGGCCGCGACCACCGCGACCTTCTTCGCCTTGATGAAGCCCTTCACCGTTTCGACGCCGACCACCGCGCCGCCCTCGCGGCGGATGCCCGTCACCTGGCAGTTCTGGATGATGTCGACGCCCGCGCGATCCGCGCCGCGCGCGAAGCCCCACGCAACGGCGTCGTGCCGGGCGACGCCCGCGCGGCGCTGGATCGACGCGCCGAGCACCGGGTAGCGGCTGTTCAGGTTGATCGTCGGTTCGATTTCCTTGATCTGTGCGGGCGTCAGGAATTCGGCGTCGACGCCGTTCAGCCGGTTCGCATTGACGCGGCGCTCGGTATCGCGCACGTCCTGCAGCGTGTGCGCGAGGTTCAGCACGCCGCGCTGGCTGAACATCACGTTGTAGTTCAGGTCCTGCGACAGCCCTTCCCACAGCTTCATCGCCTTCTCGTACAGCGCGGCCGATTCGTCCCACAGGTAGTTCGAGCGGACGATCGTCGTGTTGCGCGCGGTGTTGCCGCCGCCGATCCAGCCCTTCTCGAGCACCGCGACGTTCGTGATGCCGTGCTCCTTCGCGAGGTAGTACGCGGTCGCGAGGCCATGCCCGCCGCCGCCGACGATCACGACGTCGTACTCACGCTTCGGCTCCGGGCTCCTCCATTGTTTCTCCCAGTTCTCGTGATACGAGAGACCGTTGCGGAACAGGCTGAATATCGAGTAGCGGCTCATGTTGATGGTCCTTCGTTAGCATTCGATGACGTTCACGGCCAGACCGCCGCGCGACGTTTCCTTGTATTTCGTCTTCATGTCGGCACCCGTCTCGCGCATCGTCTTGATGACCGAATCGAGCGACACGTAGTGCTGGCCGTTGCCCTTCAGCGCCATCCGCGATGCGTTCAGCGCCTTGATCGCACCCATCGCGTTGCGCTCGATGCACGGGATCTGCACAAGCCCGCCGACCGGATCGCAGGTCATCCCGAGGTTGTGCTCCATGCCGATCTCGGCGGCGTTCTCGACCTGATCGGGCGTGCCGCCCATCACGGCCGCGAGCGCGGCCGCGGCCATCGAGCACGCGACGCCGACCTCGCCCTGGCAACCGACTTCCGCGCCGGAGATCGACGCGGTTTCCTTGTAGATGATCCCGATCGCGGCAGCCGTCAGCAGGAATTCGACGATGCCGGCCTCGTTCGAGCCCGGCACGAACTTCACGTAGTAGTGCAGCACCGCAGGGATCACGCCGGCCGCGCCGTTGGTCGGCGCGGTAACGACACGGCCGCCCGCCGCGTTCTCCTCGTTGACGGCCATCGCGTACAGGTTGACCCAGTCGAGCATCGACAGCGGGTCGCGCAGCGATTCCTCCGAGCGCGCGCGCAGGCGCGCATTCAGTTCGGCCGCGCGGCGCTTCACGCGCATCGGGCCCGGCAGGTCGCCCTCGACCTTGCAGCCGCGCTCGACGCACGCGGCCATCGTGCGCCAGATCGCGAGCAGGCCAGCGCGCACTTCTTCGGCGGGGCGCAGCGCGGATTCATTGCGCAGCATCAGCTCGGCGATCGACAGGCCGCTGTCGCGGCACTGGCGCATCAGGTCGTCGCCGGTGCGGAACGGATACGGCACCTCGGCCGCCGCGCGCACGCCGTTCACGCGATCGCCGTCGCGGTTCACGACGAAGCCGCCGCCGACCGAGTAATACTCTTTCTCGACGAGCAACTGCCCGTGCTCGTCGAACGCCTGGAAGCGCATCCCGTTCGGATGCACGATGCTCGTGCCGCTCATCAGCTTGCGATAGAAGCCGATGTGTTCCTTTTCCTCGAAACGCACCGTCTGCTTGCCGAGCAGCGACAGCGACTTCTGCGCGCGGATCTCGGCGAGGCGCGGCTCGATCAGGTCCGGATCGATCGAATCGGGCAGATGGCCCTCGAGGCCGAGCAGCACCGCCTTGTCGGTGCCGTGGCCCTTGCCGGTCGCGCCGAGCGAGCCGTACAGCTCGACCCGCACGCGCTGCACGAAGGCGAGCAGGTTCGCATCCTCGACGTGCGACGCGAAGCGGCACGCGGCGATCATCGGGCCGACCGTATGCGAGCTGGACGGGCCGATGCCGATCTTGAACAGGTCGAACGCGCTGACGTTCATCTGGCTTCCTTTGGGTAGGCACATGTGAAGTGACGTTGGACGCCAGTACACCAAAGCGTAAAATCGGCCGATAGAACAAAAACGGCATCGACGTGGGACATCGCCGCCAAGCGGCCTTCCGCCCGCCCCGAAAGTGCGTTTTGACGATGGTTCGCGACGAAAAAACGCAAGTCCGCGGGGGGGTGATCGGCGACGCTGGGTTCATCCGCGCCGCCCCGCGTGCCGGCCCTGTATATGGAGTGAGACGCGCCCCCGGGCGTGACGAGATCGACCGCAATGACACCCGACGTACCCGCTTCCCCGCTCGCCGAAGCCGCACCCCGGCGCCTCCGCTTCGGCATCGTGCTGCTGCCGAACTTCACGCTGACCGCGTTCTCGGGGTTCGTCGACATGCTGCGGCTGTCTGCCGACGACGGCGACTACAGCAAGCCCGTGCGCTGCGCGTGGAGCGTGATAGGGGAAACCCTTGCGCCGGTGCGCGCGAGCTGCGGGATCCAGATCACGCCGTGGGAGACCTTCGACGCGGCCGAGCCGTTCGACTACGTGGTCGTCGTCGGCGGGCTGCTGCATTCGGGGCCGCAAGCTGGGCCGGAAACACTCGACTTCATCCGCCGCGCGGCCGCCGGCGGCGCGACGATCGTCGGCATCTGCACCGGCGTGTTCACGCTGATGCGCGCGGGCGTGCTGGAAGCGCACCGCACCTGCGTCAGCTGGTTCCATTACTGGGATTTCATCGAGCGCTTCCCGGCCGCCGACCCCGACCTGCTGATCGCCGACCGGCTGTTCGTGATCGACCGGCGGCGGATCACCTGTTCGGGCGGACGCGCGTCGATCGACGTCGCCGCCGCGATCCTGCTGCGCCACTTCGATCATGCGACCGTGCAGAAAGCGCTACGGATCCTGCTGGTCGGCGAGATGCAGAAAGGCAACGCGCCGCAGCCGCACCCGCCGGGGCTCGAACCGGCGACGCACCCGAAGGTCAAGCGCGCGATTCTTCTGATGGAACAGCATGTCGGACGCGCGCTGCCACTTGACGAGCTCGCGTGCAAGCTCGACATGTCCGCGCGGCAGCTCGAACGGCTGTTCAAGGCGGAAACCGGCAAGAGCCCGCAGGCGTTCGCGAAGCAGGTGCGGTTGCGCACCGCCGCATGGCTGCTGACGAGTTCCGATCGCACGGTCGCCGATATCGCGTCGAGCTGCGGGTTCGCGGACGCGTCGCATCTCGGGCGCGAGTTCCGCAAGCAGTTCGGCATGCCGCCGGCGGCTTATCGGGAGCGCGGCGGCGATGCGGTGGCGGCCCCGGACATCGTCGAGGAAGAGGTGGATTGACGGGCGCCGGCCGGTGCGACGGAACGCCACGGGGCGACCTGCCCGCTCAGGTCAACTGGGTGCGACACGAGACCGTTGAAGGGGAGAACGACGCTACGCTTGTCCCACCTCCTATCGGGAATCCGCGATGAAACGCCTGTCACGAACCGCTGTCGCCGCCGTCGCCGCAGTCACATTCGCACTCGCCCAGGCCGCCGTCGCGCAGACGCCGAGAACCGTGCAACTGGAGGACATGACCTGGACCGAGCTGCGCGACAGCATTCACGCGGGCAAGACCACCATCCTGATCCCGATCGGCGGCACCGAGCAAAGCGGGCCGTATGTCGCGCTCGGCAAGCACAACGCGCGGGTCAAGGCGCTGTCCGAACGCATCGCGCAAGGTCTCGGCAACGCGATCGTCGCGCCGGTGATCGCGTACGTGCCTGAAGGCGGCTATGCACCGCCGACGTCGCACATGCGCTTCCCGGGCACGATCACCGTGCCCGACGACGTCTTCGAAAAAACCCTCGAGGCCGCGGCCAACGGCTTCCGGGTCCACGGCTTCACGCACATCGTGTTCCTCGGCGACCACGGCGGCTACCAGAACGACATCCGGCGGGCCGTCGCCCAGCTCAACAAGTCCTGGGCCGGCTCCGGCGCACGCGCGTTCGTGCCCCCCGAGTATTACGGCACCAGCTCCGACGGCTATGCGCAGATCCTGCGCCAGCACGGCGTGCCGGACGCCGACATCGGCACCCATGCGGGGCTCGCCGACACGTCGCTGCTGCTGGCCGTCGCGCCGCAGATGGTCAGGCTCGACAAGCTGCGCGGCGCGGCGAAGCCTGGCGCCGCGGATGGCGTCTACGGCGGCGATCCGCGTCACGCCAGCGTCGAGCTCGGTCAATTGGGCACCGATGCGATCGTGTCACGCACGATCGACGCGATCAAAAAGGAAACCGCCGGCCGCTGACGCTTCGGCACCCGCGCGCCGCCAGTCCTGTTATCCCATTCAACCGATCAGGGCCTTGTCATGCAACAGCGTTCCCGCCGTCACACCCGCATTTCCCGCGTCGCCATCCTGATGGCCGCCGCGCTCGCCGGTTTCAGCGCCGGCGGCGCGCTCGCCGCATCCGCCGTCGCGGCGGTGCCCGGCATGCCGCCCGTCGTCAATCCGGACAACCTGTACGGCGAGGCCCAGGCCGGCCACATGAGCGCCGCGGTGGCGGGTGCGCTGCCGCGCGTGTACGTGCCGAACCTGCGCTCCAACGACGTCTACGTGATCGACCCGGCGACGTACAAGGTCGTCGACAGGTTTCACGTCGGCCGCAGTCCGCAGCACGTCGTGCCCGCGTGGGACCTGCAGACGCTGTGGGTCGCGAACAATGCCGAGAGCCGCACCGACGGCAGCCTGACGCCGATCGATCCGAAAACGGGCAAGCCCGGCAAGGAAGTGCTGGTCGACGATCCGTACAACATGTACTTCACGCCCGACGGCAAGGAAGCGATCGTCGTCGCGGAAGCGCATGCGCGGCTCGACTTCCGCGACCCGCACACGATGGCGCTGAAATCGAGCCTCGACGTCCCGCAATGCAAGGGCATCAACCATGCGGACTTTTCGATCGATGGCAAGTACGCACTCTTCACATGCGAATTCGGCGGCAAGCTCGCCAAGATCGATCTGGTAAACCGCAAGGTGGTGGGCTACCTCGAACTCGACCGGACAGGGATGCCGCAGGACATTCGCGTGTCGCCCGACGGCAAGGTGTTCTATGTCGCGGACATGATGGCCGACGGCGTGTATCTCGTCGACGGCGACGGCTTCACGAAGACCGGCTTCATCAAGACGGGCGTCGGCACGCACGGGCTGTATCCGAGCCGCGACGGCACGAAGCTCTACGTCGCCAATCGCGGCTCCAATCTCGTCCACGGCCCGCGCCACGGCAAGGGCAGCGTGTCGGTAATCGATTTCGCGACGCGCAAGGTGATCTCGACCTGGCCGATCCCGGGCGGTGGCAGCCCCGACATGGGCAACGTCAGCCCGGACGGCAAGACGCTGTGGCTCTCCGGCCGCTTCGACGACGTCGTCTACGCGATCGACACCGCAAGCGGCACGGTCAGGTCGATCCCCGTCGGCATGGAGCCGCACGGGCTGACGGTCTGGCCGCAACCCGGCCGCTACTCGCTCGGTCATACGGGCAACATGCGCTGACGGGGAGCCGGGCGGTGGCCTATGCTGTGCGAAGCCCCACTCACTCGCTGACAGGATTTGCCGCCATGCCCCGCTTCGCCGCCAACCTTTCGATGATGTACAACGAGTACGCGTTTCTCGAGCGCTTCGCCGCCGCCGCGTACGACGGCTTCAAGGCCGTCGAGTATCTGTTCCCGTACGACTTCGCCGCCGAGGACATCCGCGAGCGCCTCGACCGGCACAGCCTCACGCAGGTGCTGTTCAACGCGCCGCCCGGTGACTGGGCCGCGGGCGAACGCGGGATCGCGTCGCTGCCGGGCCGCGAGGACGAGTTCAGGCGCGGCATCGACACCGCGCTCGACTACGCGCGCGTGCTCGGCAACACCCGGCTGCACGTGATGGCCGGCCTGCTCGCGCCGGGCCAGGATCGTGCGCGGCATCGCGCGACCTATGTCGCGAACCTCGCGCACGCCGCGCAGGCGGCCGCCGCGCACGGGATCACGATCCTCGTCGAGCCGATCAACCAGCGCGACATGCCCGGCTATTTCGTGAGCCGGCAGGACGACGCGCACGCGATCTGCGCGGAAGTCGGCGCGCCGAACCTGATGGTGCAGTTCGACTGCTACCACTGCCAGATCGTCGAGGGCGATCTCGCGATGAAGCTCAGGCGCGACTTCGCGGGCATCGGCCACATCCAGATCGCCGGCGTGCCTGAACGCCACGAGCCCGATATCGGCGAGCTCAACTATCCGTACCTGTTCGAGCTGATCGATTCGCTCGGCTACGACGGCTGGATCGGCTGCGAATACCGCCCGAAGGCCGGCACGTCAGACGGCCTCGGCTGGCTCAAGCCTTATCTGTAAAAAAAACCCCTCGCATGCCGACCGGCTGCGAGGGGTTTTCATGATCTTCGCGGGCATCACGCCGTAAAGCGCTCGCTCGCGAACTGCGCGTCGGGCACCCCGGCCGCGGCGGCGGCCGCCTGGGCGCCGCGCACGAGTGCCGGCGGCCCGCAGACGTACACATCCGGCAGCACGTCGGCACGCGACAGCGCCGCGCTCAACGCATCGACCGGCGTGCCGCGGAAACCGGACCAGTCATCGTCCGGATGCCATACGCACAGATCCACCCGCAACTGCGGCAAGTCGATCTGCAACTGCTTCAGCTCGTCGCGCAGAAACAGCTCGCTCTCCTGATTCACGCCAAAAAACAGCCGCGCGTCGGGCATCTCCTGATACTCGGCCATCCGGCGCAGCATCGACAGGATCGGCGCGAGCCCTGTGCCGCCGGCGACGAACCAGCGTGGCCGCAGGCTTTCGACGAACAGGCCGAAGCCGCCCATCGGAACACGTACGGTCAGCGGATCGCCGAGCCGCGCGCGCTCGCGCAGATAGGTCGAGAACCAGCCGTCGGGCCGCAGCCGGATCAGGAACTCGAGGCGCCCTTCCCAGTTGCTCGTATTCGCAAGCGAATACGGCCGGCGGACGTCGCTGCCCGGCACCTCCAGCTCCGCGAACTGGCCCGCCTCGAACTCCACGGCCGAGCCGTTCGCGTCGTCGGGCTCCACGTGCAGCTCGACGCGCATCGTCTGGTCCGCGATCAGGTCGAGCGCCGCGATCCGCGCGACGCGCACCGGCACCGGTTGCAGCAGCACCTTCGCGTGGTCGTACGGCGCGACGATGCGCAGGTCGCTGCGCGGCGTCGTCCGGCACATCAGGATCGCGCCCGGCTGCCCGGCCGGCAGCGCGTCGGCGCTGTGTTCCTGCAGGTCGTAGTCGCCGGCGGCGACGGTTGCATGACACGCACCGCAACTGCCGCGCCGGCATTGCGACGGCAGCGTGATGCCAGCGTCCGCCGCCGCCGTCAGCAAGTCCTGCCCGGCTTCGCATGCGAAGCCTACAGGCTGCCCGTCGCGCGTCGTGATCTCGATCCGGTAGGTCATCCTCAGGATTCCTTGTCGATGTGCGTCACGCAGCCTTGCGTGCTAGCGACGCGGCGAGATCGGCACCGGCTTCCCCGATCGGCTGGATGCCGAACTGTTCGACCAGCACGTTGAGCACGCCCGGCGTGAGGAATGCCGGCAGCGTCGGCCCGAGCCGGATATTGCGCAGGCCGAGCGCGAGCAGCGTCAGCAGCACGGCCGCCGCTTTCTGCTCGAACCACGAAATCACCAGCGACAGCGGCAAGTCGTTCACGGTGCAGTCGAATGCATCGGCAAGCGCGGTGGCGATACGGATCGCCGAGTAGCTGTCGTTGCATTGCCCGAGGTCGAGCAGACGCGGAATGCCGCCGATGTCGCCGAACGCGTGACGATTGAAGCGGTACTTGTTGCAGCCGAGCGTCATCACGACCGTATCGTCGGGCGCCTGTTCAGCGAACTCCGTGTAGTAGTTGCGGCCCGGCGCGGCGCCGTCGCAGCCGCCGATCAGGAAGAAATGGCGGATCTGTCCGGCCTTCACCGCGTCGATCACCTTGTCTGCGACACCGAGCACCGCGTGCCGGCCGAAGCCGACCGTGATGGTCTCCTCCGGCGCCGACGCCGGGTAACCGGGCAACGCGCGCGCGGCCTGGATCAGCGTCGAGAAATCGTGGTGCTCGAGATGGCGCACGCCCGGCCAGCCGACCGGCCCGGTCGTGAAGATCCGCTGCCGATACTGCGGCAACGGCTCGATGATGCAGTTGGACGTC
This sequence comes from Burkholderia sp. Ac-20353, assembly GCF_017104785.1. Classification (NCBI taxonomy): domain Bacteria; kingdom Pseudomonadati; phylum Pseudomonadota; class Betaproteobacteria; order Burkholderiales; family Burkholderiaceae; genus Burkholderia; species Burkholderia sp. Ac-20353. The sequence goes on from NZ_JAAGPL010000082.1 coordinate 20,971, forward strand.
ATCAGGATCGGCCCCGGGAAATGCGCGAAGTCGCTCTGCTGATCCTGCCACGCGCCGCCGTAGTTGCCGGCGAGATGCGGGAACGCCTTCAGCGTCGGGTATGCATGGGCAGGCAACATTTCGCCGTGCGTATAGACCTGGATACCCGTTCCCGCCGTTTGCTCGAGCAACGCATGCAGGTCGCCGAGATCGTGGCCGGATACGAGGATCGCCTTGCCCGCCACCGGCGACACGCGCACGGCGGTCGGCTGCTGCGCGCCGAAGCGGCCGGTATTGGCGCCGTCGAGCAGTTCCATCACCTTCAGGTTCACGCGGCCCAGGTCGAGCGCCTTCATCAGCAGCGCGTTGAGGTCGGCAGGCTCGCGTGCGAGAAATTCGAGCGCCGCCTCCACATCCGCGTAGACGTCCTCGCTCTCGGCGCCGAGCACCTGCGCATGATGCGCATACGCGCACACGCCCTTCAGGCCGTAGACGACCAGCGCACGCAGCCCGACGATATCCGGGCCGACGTTGTCGAGGCCCGCGTCGATCCCGACTTTCGCGGCCTGTTCCAGCAGGCCGGCAAGATCCTCGGCCGGCTGCCACGCTGCGGGGCCGGTGAGGGTCGGCAGTGCCGTCCCCTTGTCTCGTGCAAGCGCCTCGCACGTGCCCTTCACCCGGTCGCGGATCTGCGCAGCCTCGCGCAGCAACGTAACGAAGCGCGCCGCGTGGAAATTCACGTTGGTCAGCGTCGTGAACATTGCGTACAGGATGAACCGGTCGGCGCCGCGGTCAGGCTGGCCCATGCCGCGCGCCTGCGACGCGTACTGCGCAATTCCCTTCACCGCATGAACGAGCAGGTCCTGCAGGTCGGCCGTCGTTGCGTCCTTGCCGCAGTTACCCTTCGCCGATGCGCAACCGGGGCGTGCGCCGGTCCGGTCGGTCTGTTCGCATTGGTAGCAAAACACGGTTCTCTCCTTGTTCGATCGTGGGGCGCGGGTCGGTGCAGACGGTCACGGATTGCGCTTTGCATACGTGCCGGACAGCTCGCCCGCTTCAAGATGCGTTGTGTATGCATCTTTTTAAATGATCCACTGGCTGCTGTTTCGTCACCCTGACGCCGATCAAGAAATTCGATTCGGTGTCGGGTGGAAGTGGGGGCGTGTGTCTGCGAGGAAGTGCTTGTGTATGCGGGAAAGACAGGCATCAGGCGGCAAACGCGCGCGCCCGGCGCGACACTCGGTCGCGGTGATCGCTCGTGTGAATGGTGTCTGCCGCTTGCCGAATCGCTATGCCGGCTTGCCCGACTCCGCCTGCGCGTCGGGATCCTCGATGCCCCAGTCGCCGACCTGATACCAGTCGTCGCCGAGCAGTTCGGCCGGATGCTGGGTGCGACTCGAGCCGTTGCCGCAACGCATCGACTGTGTCGGACAGTAGTTGTCGCATCCCCAGCAGATTCTTTCCGGATGCAGCGGATGCAGTGGGAATTTCTTGGCCATCGCTCAATGTCGTCCATGCTGGTACGACATCGACTCTAGTGCACGCTTGAAGACCGGCGATGCGACATTCTTTCGCATGTCTCCATGCGGATTCGATCAATGCTTGCCGGATGCGTCATCCCGCCGCCGGCGTCGATCCGGCATCGTGTGCGCGACCCGTCACCATTTCGTCAGCAGGTGTAACCTGACGTAATGCCCCCCCTCCGGGCGTTCAGGCAGACTGTCCGCAGCCCATCGCACCCGTCTGCCGCCCGATCGACCATGTCCGCCGCCTACGACTACGCTGCCGGCCTGCTCCGTACGCTCTACGACCGCCATATCGACAGCGGCGCGGTGCTCGACGTCGCCGCCTTTCCGGACGCCGAGCGCTTCGTCCGCGCATGGCCGGCGATCCGCGCAGAGGCGCTCGAGGTCGCGCACGACCTGTCGCGCATCCCGCGCTTTCACGAGATCATGCGCGAGCAGCACGACATCTCCGCGAACGATGCGCGCGACTGGCGGATGTTCATCATGCAGGCCTACGGCCAGCCGTTTCCACGTAACCTGTCGCGCTGCCCGACCGTCGCGTCGATCGTCGCGGCATCGCCCGACGTGCTGTCCGCGTCGCTGTCGTTCCTCGCACCGGGCAAGCACATCCCGCCGCATCGCGGCCCGTTCCGCGGGATCCTGCGCGGCTATCTCGTGCTGTCGATGCCGAAGCGCGCGGACGGTTCGCCCGCCGCCGTGCTGAAGGTCGACGGGCGCGAGTACCGGCTCGACGAAGGCCGCTTCCTGCTGTGGGACGACACGTTCGTGCATGAGGTGTGGAACGACAGCGACGAAGTGCGAATCGTGCTGCTGCTCGACATCCGCCGGCGCGGGATGCCGCGCGCGCTGACGTGGCTGTCGAATGCGGTGATCGGGATCGTGCGGCTCGGGATACGGATACGGGGCCGGTCGATTCAGGTCTAGCGCGCTTCCTGCGCGACGCGCGTCAGGATCTCCGCAAGCGCACGAATCCTGGGTTGCGTGGCGCGCTGGGACGGATAGACGAGGAAGTAGCCGAGGCCATTGCGCACGACGTCGGAAAACGGCGCGACCAGCGCACCGGCGTCGAGCCGGTCCCTCGCCATTCGCGGATCGCCGATCGCGACGCCATGCCCCTGCGCCGCAGCGGTGAGCGTCAGTTCGAGGGTGTCGAATACGAGCCCGGCGCGCGGGTCGACCTGCGTCGCGCCGACGGCATCGAGCCAGCAGCGCCATTCGTCGTGGCCACGGCCGGGATGAAGCAGCGTCACCTGCGCGAGGTCGGCGGGCGACTTTAGCGATGCGGCCAGTTCGCGCGTGCACATCGGCGTGAGGCACTCGTCGAACAACGGCATCGACACCATCCCCGCCCAGCGTCCGGCGCCGCGCACGACGATCGCATCGACGTCGGCCTCGGTGAAATCCGGCGTGTCGTCTGCCGACGTGTGGATGCGCAGCTCGGTGCGCGGCAGTGCCTGATTGATCGCCGGGAGCCTGGGAAGCAGCCAGCGGATCGCGAACGTGGAAGGCAGCCGCAACGTGAGAACCGACGCGGAGCGCGCATGGACGTCTGCGTGGCAAGCCAGTTGCGTGAGCACGTTGATGGCCACCGTCAGCAACGCGCTGCCGTCCGCGGTCAGCGTCAGCCCCGACGCGTGACGCACGAACAGCGCGCACCGGTAATGCGCTTCCAGTTGCTGCACCTGACGGCTCACTGCGCCCTGGGTCCGGCACAGATGGTCGGCGGCACGGCTGAAGCTGCCGAGCTCGGCAGCGGCGACGAACGACTGGAACGCCGTCAATGGCGGCAGCGAACGCGTGAGATCGGCCAGCGGGTATGCATGCGCCGCATACCCGGGTTGCGGATTTTTCGATTGTTCGGTCATCGGTGCATCGCTATCGTGGCTGCGCCGGATCCGCATCGGTTCTCGCGGGCCGGCTCGTCAACAATCAGCGGAGAAAGATGATGGTCTCGTCGTCGGACGCACTATACACGCGGCAGGTCGATACCTACCTGAAGGCGCTCGAGCGCGGCGACGTCGCCGCGATCTGCGCGTTGTTCACGCCGGATGCACGGATTTTTTCGCCGTTTCTCGGCTGGATGCAGCCGAAGCCCTTCTTCGACAAGGTCGACGCGGCGTCCGGGCAAAGCAGGATCACGCCGATCGACATCTGCGTCAGCACGACCGGCGCGCGTCGCGCGACCGGCTATTTCATCTACGACTGGGGGCTGAAGGACGGCTCCGCGGTGCAGTTCGAATGCGTCGACGTGTTCGAGTTCGACGACAGCGGGCTCATCGAGCGGATGGTGATCGTCTATGACACGCATCCGGTCAGGAGTATGGTCGGCGACAAGTATGCGTAGGCGAACGAGGCGGCGGATCGGTCGGGGGGAGTTTTCGGTGCTTCGGGAATGTGTGGGGAAAGGGGTGTTTGCTGCCCCTGTGCGTCTCGATGTCACGCGATCTGTCACCTGACGCATGACACGGCCCGAAAGCACCCTGTGGATCGCCTAAACTACAGAACCATCGGCCCCGTCCACACCCGCGCGGCTCCCCTGCCGGCTACCCGCCATGGCGCACATCTTCTTCGCAGCCTCGATTCAGCGGCATATCGAAACGCCCGAGCGCGAGATCGACGCACGCACGCTCGGTGAAGCGCTCGAGACCGTCTTCGGCGAGCAACCTCGGCTGCGCGGCTACATCCTCGACGACCAGGGCGCGCTGCGACAGCATCTCGCGGTGTTCATCGACGGCCAGCGAGTGCGCGACCGGCAGCACCTGTCCGATGCGCTCGGCGACGCAAGCCGGGTTTACGTCGTGCAAGCGCTGTCTGGCGGATAAGGGGTCGCATCTTTATTCTGGCTTTGCATTGGACTGCCAAGCGCATCGGAGCCGAAGCGAAGCATGGGACCCGAACAAGCGCTAGCGCGCCAACACGGATCGACAGGAGACACCCGACATGAACGACCGATTGCTTGTCGCAACCCGCAAGGGGCTGTTCGTTCTGCAGGCCGATGGAAATGGCGGCTGGACGCTCGGCGAGCCACACTTCGTCGGTGAGCCGGTCAGCATGGTGCTGCCCGACCCGCGCGACGGATCGCTGTATGCCGCGCTCAATCTCGGCCATTTCGGCGTGAAGTTGCATCGCCAGCGCGCGGGCATGGCTGACTGGGAAGAATGTGCTGTCCCCGTCTACCCGCCGCAACCTGCGGACGAACCGCGTGCCGATAACGGCGCGGGCGCGAGCACGGGCTCGAGTGCAAACGCGGACGCTGCGGGCGACGCCGGCCCCACCCCGCCACGGCCGCCGTGGACGCTTCAGCAGATCTGGTCGCTCGAGACCGGCGGCCCGGACGAGCCGGGCGTGCTGTGGGCCGGTACGATTCCCGGCGGGCTGTTCCGCTCCGGCGATGGCGGCGACACCTGGGTGCTCAACCGTGCGCTGTGGGATCGCCCGGAGCGCCGCGAATGGTTCGGAGGCGGCTACGACGCGCCGGGCATCCATTCGGTGATGGTCGATCCACGCGACAGCCGGCATGTGACGATCGGCGTGTCGTGCGGCGGCGTCTGGCAAAGCGGTGACGGCGGCGCGACCTGGCGCGTGAGCGCCGACGGCATGGAGGCCGATTACATGCCGCCCGAGCGGCGCGGCGATGCGAACGTGCAGGACCCGCACCGCGTCGTGCAATGCGCGGCCAACCCGGATGTCCTGTGGACGCAGCATCACTGCGCGATCTTCCGCTCGACCGACGGGGCCGCGCATTGGCAGCGGATCGAGGCTCAGCCTTCGAGCTTCGGCTTCGCGGTTGCCGTGCACCCGCGCGAGCCGGACACCGCGTGGTTCGTGCCTGCCGTGAAAGACGCGTGCCGGATCCCGGTGAGTGGCCGATTCGTGGTCACGCGCACCCGTGACGGCGGCCGTACGTTCGAGCGTTTCTCGAGCGGGCTGCCGCCGGCACCGGCGTACGACCTCGTGTATCGGCACGGGCTCGCGGTAGATGACTCCGGCGCGCGCCTCGCGATGGGGTCGACGACCGGCGCGCTATGGACGTCCAACGACGGAGGCGAAAACTGGCATCTGGTTTCCGCGCATTTGCCGCCGGTTTATTGCGTCCGGTTCGGTTGACTGCGCGGGGCCAGCGAATGGGGCGAACGCCTGCGCGCCCGTTCGTTCGCCGGCCTTCGCCCGGATGCGCTCAGCGGCGGACGGATCGATGCTTCACGCGCGATGTGCGGGCGAACCGCGTCGCGTCATCCGCGCGATCGCCGCGTGCGTCTGTGCGAGTTCGCCATCGAGCCAGTCGAGGAACTGCCTGACCTGCGGCTGCCGTTCGCGACCGGGCCGGCACAACGCGAGATAGCGCGTCCCCGCGAGCCGCACCGATGGCTCGACCGGCGTCAGCGCGCGCCGTTCGACGTGCTCGGCGACCAGCACCGAACTCGCCAGCACGACACCCTGCCCGTGCAGCACGGCCTGCAGCGCATAGTGCTCGTCGTCGTAATGCCGGAACACCGCGCGTTGCAGCCACCCGTCCCGCCCTGCCGCGCGGCACCATGACGGCCAGTCGACCGACAAGGGTGCAGGCGTATCCCAGGCGATCTCGATCAGGTCCAGCCGCCCGTCCGGGCGATCCGCGTCGAAGCCGGCGGCCGCATACGCGCCGAAATATTCGTCGATCAGCTCGTGCTGGAATAGCGTCGGGAAATCGCGTGCGGTCGCGCGGATCGCGAGGTCCACGCGCGCGTCGCGTTCGAGATCGACGAGCGCGTTACCGGTTTCGACCTTGATATGCAGGTGCGGGTCGATCTGCTGAAAGCGGCCGAGACGCGGAATCAGCCACATCGACGCAAACGCGGGCGTCGTGGTCAGGACGAGCGTGCGCTCGGGCGGCTCCGGACGCACCGTGTCGAGCCCGCGGCTCAGCGCGAGCAGTGCGTCGTGGCATACGCGAAACAGCCGCTCGCCGTCGCCGGTGAGCCGCGCGCCGCCCGGGCCGCGATCGAACAGCAGCACGCCGAGCCGGCTCTCGAGCGACTTGATCTGGTGGGACACCGCGGCAGGCGTCACGGACAGCTCCTGCGCCGCGGCCTTGAACGTGCCTAGGCGGGCCGACGATTCGAATACACGCAGCGCGGTCAGGGGAATTCTCGAGAACACGGGGCCTCGCAGGCCGGTGCGGCCGGTTGAGTTCAATTCAATCGGGTTGAGATTAGGTGAATTGAACCCTGCGTGCAACGCGCCTAGTCTGGCGTGGCGGCGCAGCCCGCGGCCGCATCCACATCCGCATCCATCGAAGGAGCCGTCACGTGCAAGGCCTACCCCGCAAGATCACGCAGGCGATCCTCTACGAAGCGATCGCGATCGGCTGCCTCTCGCCTGCGATCTCCGTGATCTTCCGACAGGATCTCGTGTATTCGGGCGGCCTGTCGGTCACGCTGTCGGTGATCGCGCTGCTGTGGAACATGCTGTACAACACCGCGTTCGAACGGTGGGAATCGGCACAGGCAAAACGCACGCGGACGCTCCGGCGCCGCATCGTCCACGCATGCGGATTCGAGGGTGGGCTAATCTTCATTCTGGTGCCGATCGTCGCGTGGTGGCTGAAGATCTCGTGGCTCGACGCGTTGTTCGTCGACCTCGGGCTGTTCGCGTTTTTCTTCTGTTATGCGTTCGTGTTCCAGTGGGCGTTCGATCGCGTGTTCGACGTGCCGGCTGCGACGAAGCGGACGGGTTGAGCGACACGCAACGTAAGCGCGGCGGTCGTGCACGAGCACGTGCTACGCGGATTCGCCGTCGGTCATTCGGTGGCCGTTTTGTGCGAATCCTCCTTGTTCATGGTCGGCACCATCACTTGGTTCTCGATCGACGTCGTGAACTTGTTGAGGAATATGGTCCCGCTCCATCGAACTTTACGCGCTCGCCGGAAATACGAGGCAACAGGCATTTGATGCTAGGCCCATGGGTACCTGCCTGCCCATCGCGATATATTGATCGCCAATGACCGGATATTGGCGAAAAGGCGAGTCTGAGCCGTCCGCTCGTTCTTCATCCGGATTTCCTGTCTCGACAAATTGTGAGGATTGCTCCGCACATAATTTGCGCGAACGAGAATGGAGAATCAATCAGACGAGTTCGAAATTTGCGGCACCAGTTTTCAATGAGTTTCCATAGGAACAAGAGTCCGATATGACGCCTGAGCTGCGATGTGTTGGCCGTTGACGAGTACTTTGCCCGACAGTGTCGTGGCTGATCGCCTACGAAAGCCCAACGTTCCGGATGACGCAGGCATTGCGACTACCGCACCGATCTACGCAAATCGCGAACGAAAACTTCGCCGGGCCCCCAAAAAGCAAAACGGCCTTCCCGCATCAAGCGAGAAGGCCGCTCTACAACGGCGGATCACCCAATCTGCAATCCACCGTCACCCGTTCACGCATCCCCTGCGCGAACCACCCCCTACCTCAATGAATCCCGAGATAAGCCTTCACCGCTGGCAGCCCCGGCTTCCCGTCAATCGTCGTCACCCCCGCGAGCCACTTGTCGAGCGACTGCGGATTCGCCTTCAGCCATTCGGTAGCCGCCTTGTTCGGCTCCTCCTTGTTCATGATCGGCACCATCACGTGATTCTCGATCGACGTCGTGAACTGCAGGTTCGACACGAACTTCGCGACGTTCGGGCAGCGCTGCGCGTAGTCGGGCGGCGTCGCCGTCAGCACCTTCGCCTCGCCATAGTTCGGCCCGAACACGTCATCACCACCGGTCAGGTAGTCGATCTTCATCTGCACGTTCATCGGATGCGGCTCCCAGCCGAGGAACACGATCCACTGCTTGTCGCGAATCGCGCGGTTCACCTCGACCAGCATCCCCGCCTCGCTCGACTCGACGAGCTTGAACTTGCCAAGTCCGAACTGGTTGCCGTCGATCATCTTCTTGATCAGCGCGTTGCCGTCATTCCCTGGCTCGATCCCGTAGACCTTGCCATTCAGCTTGTCCGCGAACTTCTGGATGTCCGCGAACGACTTCAGGCCGCCCTGGTACACATAGTCGGGCACCGCGAGCGTGTATTTCGCGCCGGTCAGGTTCGGCGTCGCGAGCACCTTGATCGTGCCGGCCTTCGTGAACGGCTGGATGATCGGGTCCATCGTCGGCGACCAGTAGCCGAGGAACACGTCGATCTGCTTGCTCTTGATCCCTGCGAACGTGATCGGCACCGATGCGATCGTCTTCGTCGGCGCGTAACCGAGCCCCTGCAGCATCGCCGATGCGAGACCGGTCGTCGCGGCGATGTCGGACCAGCCGACGTCCGCGAAGCGCACGGTCTTGCACACCGGCGGATCGGCCGCATAAACCGCCGAAACCGGCGCGGCGGCAATCCCGACGCCACATGCCGCTGCGATCAGTAGTCGCTTCATCTTTCCTCTCCTCAAAGTGATGTCGTTCGCATGAAATCCGGGATCATTGATGGAAGCCGTGCGCCGCGATCCCGGCGGCGTCACGGGCCGTTTGACGGCGCCGTTCAGTGTCCCGGCAGCCGGCGTTCGTAACTGGGTGCATGCCCGAACTGCGCGCGGTACGCCTTGCTGAAATGGCACGGCGAGTGAAACCCGCAGATCGTCGTCACGCGCGCGATCGACGCGTCGGTCGTGCGCAGCAGGTCGCGCGCGCGCTTCAGGCGCAGCGTCAGGTAATAGTGGGTCGGCGACACGTTCAGGTAGACCTTGAACATCCGCTGCAGATGCCGCTGCGACAGCCGCACGAGCCGTGCGAGCTCGTCGAGCGACAGCGGCTCCTCGATGTTCGCCTCCATCAGCCGCACGACCTCGATCAGCTCCGCGCGCGAAAAGCCGACGCGCGCATCGACCGGAATCGGCTGCGGATCGGTCGCGCTGCGGATCCGTTCGAGGATGAACTGTTCGGACACCTGCGCGGCGAGCTGCTGCCCGAAACGCGTGCCGACGAGGTTCAGCATCAGGTCGAGCGGCGCGGTGCCGCCGGTGCAGGTCAGGCGGTCGCGATCGACGACGAACAGCTCGTCCGCGAAATGCACGTCCGGAAACTCGGTGTGCAGCGCCGACAGGTTCTCCCAATGCACGGTGCAGCGGTAGCCGTCGAGCAGGCCGCTCGACATCAGCGCATAGGCGCCCGTGCAGATGCCGCCGAGCGGCAGGCCGCGCTCGGCGAGCGCCGCGAGCGTGTCGCGCGCGCCGCCGTCGACGACGTCGCGGATCCGGATGCCGCCGCACACGATCATCACGTCCGGCAGCTGCGTGTGGTCGAGCGCCTGCGTCGGCCGCACCGCGATGCCGTTGCTCGCGTGCACGGGCGCGCCGTCGAGCGAATAGATCGACCACCGGTAGTGATCGGCGCGCGCGACGTAGTTCGCCATCCGCAAGACTTCGACCGCACTCGAGAACGCGATCATCGAGAAATTCGGCAGCGTCAGAAAACCGAAGTGCGCGAGCGACGAAACCGGTGAAACGCAAGCGTCGGGGGCAACAGCCGCGGCGGACGTCACATCGCTCTCCTAACGAGCAGGTTGCACGAGATCAGCGCCGTGGCGCACGCCACGGCAGCCGATGCGAAACACAAAAGAAGGCGGCCGGGAGAAACGCCGGCCGCCGGTCAATCAGGCCTGCGCGGTCGCGGCCTTGACGCGAAACAGCTGCTTCAGGCCCGAGAACAGCGGCGCCTTCACGGTGCCCGGCGCGCGACCGAAGCTTTCGGTGATGCGGTCGAGAATGATCGCGAGCAGCACCACCGACAGGCCGCTCTCGAAGCCGAGGCCGATGTCGAGACGCTGGATGCTGGCGAGCACGTCGTTGCCGAGGCCGCCCGCGCCGACCATCGACGCGATGATCACCATCGACAGCGCCATCATGATCGTCTGGTTCACGCCCTGCATGATCGACGGCAGCGCGTTCGGGAACTGCACCTTGTACAGCAGCTGCCACGGCGTGCAGCCGAACGCCTGGCCGGCTTCGACGATCTCGCGGTTCACGTGGCGGATGCCGAGGCTCGTGAGGCGCACGGCAGGCGGCATCGCGAAAATCACCGTCGACAGGATCCCCGGCACGCGGCCGAGACCGAACAGCATCGCGGCCGGAATCAGGTAGACGAACGCCGGCATCGTCTGCATCAGGTCGAGGATCGGACGCACGGTCGCCGCGACCCACTTGCTCTTCGCGGCCCAGACGCCGAGCGGGATGCCGAGCACGAGGCTGATGATCGTCGACGACAGCGTGAGGCCGAGCGTGATCACGGTCTGGTCCCAGAAGCCCGTCGCGAAGATCAAGAGCAGCGACGCGGTCGTGAACAGCGCGAAGCGCCAGCCCACCCGCCACAGGCCGACGCCGATGAAGATCGCCATCATCAGCCACATCGGGATCGCCTGCAGGCTGTGCTCGACGAATGCCGCGAGACCCTCGATCGCTTGACCGATCGCGTCGAACGTCTTTGCGTCGTGGTCGAGCAGGTAATGAACGGACTGGTCGACCCAGCTACCGAGCGGAATCATTTCAGACATGGGAGCCTCGCGAACGCGTGATGGCCTTCAGGATGAGCGCACGGTCGACCGAGCCGCAGTAGCAGCCGTCGTCGTCGACGACGGGCAGTGCGTTCGGGCTCGCGACCACGCGCGCGACGACATGTTCGAGTGACGCATCGCGGCGGATGCTTTCGATCGGCCGCACGGACGGCGAGGTCTGACCGATCGCATCGCGCGTGACGAAGCCGCGAATCTTGCGTTCGGCGTCGAGCACGAATGCGTATTCGGCACTGCCGTTCAGCGTCGCCGCGACGTTCGCGGCATCGCACTTCGACACGATCGGCACGGCGCCCGTCTGCATCAGGTCGCCGGCCGTCAGGTAGCGGCTCGTGTCGATGCCATCGAAGAACGCGCGCACGTAGTCGTCGGCCGGGTTCGCGATGATGTCCTGCGGCGTGCCGACCTGCACGAGCCGGCCACCTTCCATAATCGCGATGCGGTTGCCGATGCGCAGCGCTTCCTCCAGATCGTGCGACACGAACATGATCGTGCGGCGTTGTTCCTTCTGCAGTTGCAACAGCACATCCTGCATTTCCCGGCGCTTGAGCGGATCGAGCGCGGAGAACGCCTCGTCCATGATCATCAGCGACGGGTTCACGGCCAGCGCGCGAGCCAGGCCGACCCGCTGCTGCATCCCGCCCGACAGCTCGGACGGCAGCTTGTGCGAAAACGGTGCGAGGCCAACCTGCTCGAGCACCTCCATCGCACGCCGTTCGCGCTCCTTCTTGCCGACGCCCGCGACCTCGAGGCCGAACGCGGCGTTCGACACCACGGTGCGATGCGGCATCAGCGCGAACGACTGGAACACCATGCTCATGTCCTTGCGGCGCAGCGCGGTGAGCGCCGAGCGGCGCGCCGACGCGACGTCGAGGCCGTCGATCATCACCTTGCCGGCGCTCGGATCGACCAGCCGGTTCACGAGACGGATCAGCGTGGATTTGCCGGAGCCGGACAGGCCCATCAGCACGAATATTTCGCCTTCCTTCACGTCGAACGACACGTTATGCACGCCGACGACCTGGCCGGTGCGCTTGAGCACATCGTCCTTCGTCGCACCGGCAGCGAGCATGTCGAGCGCCTGCTGCGGATTACTTCCAAACACCTTGCACAGACCTTCGACTACGACCTTGGGGGCATCCATCGAAACCTTCTCCTCGTGTAGCGGGGACTCACGCGTGTCACTCAGCGTGCCTACATAGTTGCCAGAAAAAACCCCGGCCTGCCGACGAATTACGACAGACGCTTGCGCAAATACGACACGGGGGAAGCACGCCCCCCGGCCGCGCGGGACGTGGCTGGGCGCGCGGCACACGCGATTTGCGGCGGCGCAGTACGCGCATCGCCAGCATCGGCAAGCATCACCGCGCAATCTTGTGCGCAGCAGCGTGCGGCGAATCGGCCGCCGGCTTCCGTTCGCGCGCGGCGGCGCTGCGTCGCTTTACGACAATTCCACGTCCGATCGGACCACCCCGCATGTGGTCGCGCGTCGCGCACCGGCGGGACGCAGAAGCGTGTATCGAAATCGCACGACTGACGATGCGCGTTCGGACAAAAACGCATGACCGTACGAAAATCCGATGAAAGCGGCGCGCGCGCAGGTGCATCCAACCGGCGATCGCTGCACATGGGTGCAACGTGACAATGCGCGCCCCCTGACAGGTTGGGTGACCTCGTGTTGTCATGCGCGGTTACGAATTCCTGCGCCTCTGACCGGACAAGCATGCGCCGCCGCAGTCTAAATCTGTAGCGGAATGGTTCCGCCGCATCAGACGAGGTCTTACCGTGCAGCACGTGATTCTTCTCCCCCTGACAGCGGGTATCGCAGCCGCGTTGCTGGGCGGATGTGCAGCGGCACCGTACGAGACATCGGCGTATCCGTATCCCTGTGGCAGCGAATACGTGATGTCCAATCCTGCGGGCGCCGAATATGACTGCGGTCCCGGGTATGGATACCCGTTATACGAAGGAGGCTTTCTGGGCTTTGTCGATATCGACCACTTTCACCATCGCCACCATGACCACGATCACGATCACGACCGTGACTTCGGTTTTCATGTCGACCATGACCATGATCGCGGCTTTCATCACGGCGGCGCGATGGCTGGCCGCGGACATGGGCAGATGCACGCCGAAGGCCACGGCAGTGAGCACAATGGCGGCCATGGCGGCGGGCACGGTTCGAGCGGTTCCGGCTCGAGCGGTTTCGGCAGCGACTTTCAGCCGTCGGGCGCGAGCGGATCGCACGGCGGCGGCATGCGCAGGTAGCCGAAATCCATTCCGTGCCGCCCTTCTCCGGCGCTGAATCGCTCGGCGCCGGCGAGGCCCTCCGCCAGCACGACCGGTGCACCCGCGGCCCCCTCCCGACGCAACGCTTCCGCCAGCGGCAGATCCCATTGATCGTATGCGGAGCGCCGGTCCGCAAGCATGCACTGCCGGGGAAACCGGGCGATCTGCCGCGCGATGCGCAACGCGTACGACAGGCCTTCGCCGTTTGGCGCAACGTAGTTGACGAGCCCCATGCGCGTGGCCTCCGCGACGTCGACGGGACGCCCGGTCAGGATCATGTCCATCGCATGGCCCATCCCGACGATACGAGGGAGCCTGACCGTTCCGCCGTCGATCAGCGGCACACCCCAGCGCCGGCAGAACACGCCGAAGATCGCGTCCTCTTCCGCGACGCGGAGGTCGGCCAGCAGCGCGAGTTCCAGCCCGCCCGCCACCGCATACCCCGGTATCGCAGCGATCAGCGGCTTCGACAGCGCCATGCGGCTCGGGCCCATCGGGCCCGGTCCTTCCCCCGTCGCATCGACGCGGTTGCGCAACGCCGGATCGCCGGCCGCCTTCAGGTCCGCGCCCGCGCAGAAGTTGCCGCCGGCGCCCGTCAGGATCGCGACCGCGAGCCCGGCATCGGCTTCGAACCGCTCGAACGCGTCCGTCAGCTGCAACGCAGTCGGACCGTCGACGGCATTGCGCCGCTCCGGCCGATTGATGGTGATCGTGCAGATCGCGCCATCCGTCGCGTAAAGAACGTTGTCCATCGTCTCCCCCTGAAAGGCACGCATGCGCCTGTCACGTCCGTTATAGGCCACCGGAGATCGCATGGGACAGCCGCGCCAGTCGCCGGGCCGACGGATCCGCATCTGGCGGAATTCAGCTACGAAAATCGTGCCACACGGCTGTGTTACATTGCGCGGAAAACAATCCCGATCGCGCTGCCGCGCGGCCCATTCCGAGCCATGTTGTCGACCCACGCCACCGCCATTGCACCCGCGCCCCGGACCGCGGATGCCGAACCACCCGGAGCGCCCGAAGCGCCCGAAGCGCCCGTCATTGCCCGTCATTGCGCGCCGGACCGTTGACGCATCCACCGCGCATCCATCGCGCATCCGTCGACGTCCGGCACCGGCTGACGCAACCTGCGCGCCGGTGTCTGTCGTGCGGGTTCGCAGGCCGGCCGCTCAGGCGCCGCCGATCCGCCCGGAAGCGGGCATTTTCCGGAACCGGACGTGTCTGATTCAGCACGGCTCCGGGTCCGGTGCGGTCCGACACCGTTCGCGATCGCAAGACCATAACGACATAGAGAGGGAGTGAATCCGATGACGTGGATCTTTGCGCTGATCGGCCTCATCGTGGGTGGCATCGCCGCGCTGATCGGCGATTTTTCCGGCACCGCCGGCACGCTGCTCGGCGGCGCGGTCGGCTTCTGCGTCGGCCATGCGCTCAGGGAGCGCAAACCGAAGGCCCCGCCGCCCGAGCCATCCGCGGTCAACGCCGCACCGCCCGTGCCGCTCGCCGAGCGCGTCGCGCGCCTCGAAGCGACGGTCGACACGCTGACGCGCGAGATCGCGACGCTGCGCGGCCAACTGGCCGGCGTGAAGTCCGGCACGATGGCGCCTGCTTCCGGCACTGCTTCCGGCACCGCGACCGGAGCCGCGCCGGGCACCGTTGCGCCGGCCGC
>NZ_JAAGPL010000083.1:0-35472 GCF_017104785.1 Burkholderia sp. Ac-20353
CATCCCGAACAGGACCGTGAAACGACTCTACGCCGATGATAGTGCGGATTCCCGTGTGAAAGTAGGTAATCGTCAGGCTCCCCTAAGCCAGAAACCCCCGCCCGAAAGGCGGGGGTTTTTGCATTGGGGCGGCGAAAATACGTGAGGCCACCCATGCGATACCGTCCCGGCGTCCAGCCATCAATCCCCCGCGCACCAGCCTCGCCTCTCCTGCAAAAGCGCAAAGCGACACCGAGTCACAAAATAGACACTTCGCGCCGCGTCTCCGCCGTAAAATCCCCAATCTTCCCCAATATCTGCGTCTACAACGATGAACGCCCCCACACAGGTTGCCCGGGCCGTATGCCCTCATGACTGTCCGGATACGTGCGCGATGCGCGTGACTGTCGAGAACGGCAGGGCGATCAAGGTTGCCGGCGATCCCGATCATCCGCCGACTCAGGGCGTGTTGTGCACGAAGGTCAGCCGCTATGCCGACCGGGTCCATCATCCCGAACGCCTGACCGTCCCGCTCAAACGCGTCGGGCCGAAGGGCGAAGGGCGTTTCGCGCCGATCAGCTGGAGCGAGGCATTCGACGAAATCGGCCGACGCCTCGGTGAAATCGCAGCGCGTGCACCGGAAGCGATTTTGCCGTACAGCTATGCGGGCACGATGGGGCTCGTGCAGGGCGAGGGCATTGCCCAACGTTTCTTCCACAAGCTCGGCGCGTCCCGACTCGAGCGGACGATTTGCGCCGCAGCGGGCGCAGCGGGATTGCGCTACACGTATGGCGGAAGTCTCGGGATGCACCTCGAATTCTTCGAGGAGAGCGAGCTGATCCTGATCTGGGGCGCGAATCCGATCGCATCGAGCCTCCATTTCTGGACGCGTGCCCAGGAGGCAAAGCGACGCGGCGCGTATCTCGTCGCGATCGATCCGTATCGCTCGCTGACGGCGGAGAAATGCCACCAGCACATTGCGCTGCGTCCCGGAACTGACGGCGCGTTTGCGCTCGGCATGATGCACGTGCTGATTACCGAGAACCTGCTCGATCGTGACTACATCGACAGCCATACGCTCGGATTCGACGCGTTGAAGACGCGCGCGATGTCCTATCCACCTGAGCGCGTTGCGCAGATCTGCGGCATCGACGCATCGGAATTGGTCGATCTCGCGCGCCGCTACGGCAAGACCCGCAAGGCTTCGATCCGGCTCAACTACGGCATGCAGCGCGTGCGCGGCGGTGGCAACGCAGTGCGCGCGATCGCCAGCCTGCCTGCGCTGACGGGCGCATGGCGGGATCGCGCCGGTGGATTGCTGTTGTCTTCGTCCGAATGGGCGCCGGTGAACCAGGCCGCGCTGCTGCGCCCGGACCTGATGCCGGGCTGGCCGAACCGGCTGCCGCGCGTCATCAACATGAACGCGATCGGCGATGCGCTGCTGCATCCGGGCGATCCGACGTTCGGGCCGAAAGTCGAGGCGGTGATCGTCTACAACTCGAATCCGGTCGCGGTTGCGCCGGATTCGTCGAAGGTGGCGGCCGGGTTCGCGCGTGAGGACCTGTTCACCGTCGTTCTCGAGCATTTCAAGACAGATACCGTCGATTTCGCCGACATTGTGTTGCCGGCGACTACGCAGCTCGAACATCTCGACGTCCACAAATCCTATGGCCACACCTACGTGATGGCAAACCTGCCGTCGATTCCGCCGGTAGGCGACGCGCGGCCGAATACCGAAATCTTCAGGGGTATCGCGCGCAGCATGGGGCTCGACGAGCCCGCGCTCCATCAAAGCGACGAGGAGGTCGCGCGTGCGGCGCTTCGCTGGGACGATCCATCGCTCCGCAGCGACTGGGAAACGCTGAAGCAGGCAGGATGGATGAAGCTCAAGCTGCCCGACGCGCCGTTTGCCGACGGTGGCTTCCGGACGCCGTCCGGCAAATGCGAGTTCTACAGCGCGCGGCTCGCGGAGATGGGGATGGATCCTGTTCCGGACTATCTGCCGCCGTTCGAGTCGGCCGAGGCCGCACCCGAACTCGCCGAGCGCTACCCGCTCGCGATGATCTCGCCGCCGGCCCGCAATTTCCTCAACAGCACGTTCGTAAACGTCGATAGCCTGCGCAACACGGAAGGCCAGCCGCATCTCGACATGCACCCGGCCGACGCCGCCGAGCGAGGCATCTCGGACGGCGATCTCGTGCGCATCTTCAACGATCGCGGCTCGATGCAGGCGCGCGCGCGCGTTACCGACCGCGCCCGCGCCGGACTCGTGGTCGGCTTGTCGATCTGGTGGAAAAAACTGTCACCAGACGGCCGAAACGCAAACGAAGTGACGAGCCAGGCGCTCAGCGATCTCGGGAATTCGGCGACGTTCTATGACTGTCTGGTCGACGTAGCCCGAATTTGACGAAAGTTCGGTGCAACAGCCGCTCGGGTCCGACGGAAGTTCGAATGGGGTGTCTAACCCTGTTGTCTGAAGTCGAGCGAGCCGCTACGATGCGTTTTAGCACGATCATTCGAAAATCAGTGAGGAGACGCGCAGCATGGACAAGATTTGGCTGAAATCGTACCCGACCGGCGTTCCAGCCGAAATTGACGCGTCTCCGTATCCTTCCGTTGCCGACCTCCTCGACGAGAGTTTCAAGACGTACCGTGACCGGACGGCGTTCGTCTGCATGGGCAAGGCGATTACATATGGCGAGCTGGACGCGCTGTCGCGCCAGTTCGGCGCATGGCTGCAAGCGCGCGGGCTGGCGCGCGGCGCCCGCGTCGCGATCATGATGCCGAACGTGCTGCAGTATCCCGTCGCGATTGCCGCGGTGCTGCGCGCAGGCTATACGGTCGTCAACGTCAACCCGCTCTACACGCCGCGCGAGCTCGAGCACCAGCTCAAGGACAGTGGCGCCGAAGCGATCGTCATCCTGGAGAATTTCGCGTCGACGCTGCAGGCCGTCATCGCGAATACGGCCGTCAAGCATGTGGTCGTCGCGTCGATGGGCGACCTGTTGGGCCTCAAGGGCTGGCTCGTCAACTACGTCGTGCGCAACGTCAAGAAGATGGTGCCGGCGTGGCAGCTCCCGTCGTTCACGCGATTCAAGGCCGCGCTGTCGGAAGGCGCACGGCAGACGTTCAAGCCGCAGAAGCTGGGGCCGAACGACGTAGCGTTCCTGCAGTACACGGGGGGCACGACCGGCGTCGCGAAGGGGGCGACGCTGCTGCACCGGAACATCGTCTCGAACGTGCTGCAGGCTGAAGCCTGGCATCACCCCGCGCACGAGAAATTTCCGGACGTGAAACAGTTCGTGACCGTGGTCGCACTGCCGCTCTACCACGTGTTCGCGCTGACCTGCTGCGGTTTCCTGACGCTGCGCACCGGTGGCATGGGGATCCTGATTCCGAATCCGCGCGACATCGGTGGGATGATCAAGGAGCTGAAGGGTTACCCGATCTCGACGATTCCCGCCGTCAACACGCTTTACAACGCGCTGCTGAACCACCCGGATTTCGGCCAGCTCGATCTGTCGAAGCTCGCGGTCGCCAACGGCGGCGGCATGGCGATCCAGGAGAACGTCGCGAAGCGCTGGTACGAACAGACCCGTACGGCGATCGTCGAGGGCTACGGCCTGTCGGAGACGTCGCCCGTCGCCACCTGCAACCCGGTGACGGCTACCGAATACAGCGGAACGATCGGGCTGCCGCTGCCATCGACCGAAATCGCGATCCGCGACGACGCCGGCAACGACGTCCCGCTCGGCGAGCCTGGCGAGATCTGTATCCGCGGGCCGCAAGTGATGGCCGGCTACTGGAATCGCCCGGATGAAACGGCCAAGGTCATGTGTCCGGACGGCTTCTTCAAGACGGGCGACGTCGGCGTGATGGACGCACGCGGCTACGTGAAGATCGTCGACCGGAAGAAGGACATGATCCTCGTGTCGGGCTTCAACGTGTATCCGAACGAGGTCGAGGACGTGGTGGCGTCGCATCCGGGCGTCTTCGAAGTCGCGGCGGTCGGCGTGCCGGACGAGCACTCGGGCGAAGCGGTGAAGCTGTTCGTCGTGAAGAAGGATCCGGCGCTCACCGACAAGGACATTCTCGCGTACTGCAAGGAGCGCCTCACCGGATACAAGCGGCCGAAGTTCGTCGAGTTCCGCACCGAATTGCCGAAGACGAACGTCGGCAAGATCCTGCGACGCGAACTGCGCGACGGACGCGCATGACGACCTGACCGAACGGAAAGGAAAGGCCCGGCGCTTGCCGGGTTTTTTATTGGCTTCGACGCACCCGAAAAGAAAAAGGCGCCCGAAGGCGCCTTCAATGTACTGCGGCTTGTCACGCAAGCTGATTAGAACTTGTGACGGATGCCGACGCGAGCCGCCACCTGGTTGCTGGTGGTCGACGGGTCGAGGCCGTTGATCGATGCGGTCGCCTGAACGACCTGGCCTTCCGCGTTGAGCGCATTGCCCGAAGCGTGCTGGTACACGCCGATTACGTAGACGTCGGTACGCTTCGACAGGAAGTAGTCGACGCCCATCGAGCCCTGGTGGTACTTCGCCGCCGAGTTGCCGTCGATCTTGCTGCCCTGCGTGTAGTCGTACGCAGCGCCCAGGATCAGCGCCGGGGTCAGCTGATACTTGAAGTTGATTTCGCCGTTGTTGAACGTCGCGGTCTGGCCGACGAACGGGCCGACGCTGAAGCTCTTGAACTTCGTGTTCGAGTACGTCGCGCCGATCGTCGCTGCGCCGAACGTGTATGCGCCGCCCGCGCCGATGACCTGGTACGTGTTCGCGCTGTTCGCGTACGCGCCATAGACCGGCGACGTGACAGCGGTCGCCGCAGCCGACGCGCCGGTGTTGAACATGCCGCCGAAGTTCGCCGGCGTGCGTGCATTCAGGTAGCCGACACCGAGGACCAGCGGGCCGTTGTTGTAACCCGCGCCGAGCGACCAGACCTGGTTCTTCGCAAACTGGCCGGCCTGTCCGCCGAAGCTGTACATGCCGCCGAACGAGAAGCCGTTGTAGGTCGGGCTCGTGTACTTGACCGCGTTGTTCACGCGGTATGCGTTGTTGAAGTTGTCGAGGTCGCCCGGGTGAGCGGCGATGTAGCCACCCCACTGGTCGCCTGCCTCGAGCGGGCCGACGAAGTCCACGACGGAGTCGTACTGACGACCCAGCGTGACCGTACCGTATTGGCTCGACAGTCCGACGTAAGCCTGACGGCCGAACATCAGGCCGCCTTGGCCGAGCTTGCCGGAGTTCACGTCAAAGCCGTTCTCGAGCACGAAGATCGCCTTCAGGCCCGCACCGAGATCCTCGGTACCGCGCAAGCCAAAGCGGCTACCTTGCAGAACGCCGCTGGACAGGCCGTACAGGTGGCCGCCCTTCGCATTGTTGTTGAAGATGAGGCCTTCATCGATGATGCCGTAAAGCGTCACGCTGCTTTGCGCATGGGCTGCGCCAGCGAACGCGCCCAGCGCGACGAGCGCGAGAAGCGACTTTTTCATTAACGGATCTCCAAGATTCACTGAATTTTTTGTCGCGGGGCAAATTGTTATGTTCTGTCGACGATCCCCGCTTCAACTTCTCAAGAAGTCGGACGTAATGTAGCGCATGGATTTTTTGCTACAAAGCGAAACGCCGCGCCCCACGGCCCGCATGTTTCCTTTATGCAACAATGGTTAAAATCACGGGTTAACCGCAATTTCCGCTGAAGAATCAAGTCGGTTACGCAGTGGATACGTGCGTTCGCGGAGCGCGAAAGCACACGCAGCCAGGAGAACAGGATGGTGTTGGATGAACTGATCAGCGAATTCGATCGCGGCCTTCGGTCGCTGTCGGGAGTGAACCGGATGAGCCGCCCGGTGCCTGCGCCGGCCGAGCCGCCGACCGCCGAGCTGACGCCGGCGGAGCGCACGCACGCCGCGGGGCTGATGCGCGTGAATCACGTCGGCGAGATCTGTGCGCAGGCGCTTTACCAGGCGCAGAAGCTGACGGCGCGCACGCCGGCGATCAAGACGATGTTCGAGGAGGCCGCGCGCGAAGAGGAGGACCATCTCGCATGGACCGCGCACCGGCTCAAGGAGCTCGATTCGCGTCCGAGCCTGCTGAACCCGCTGTGGTATGCGGGGGCGCTCGCGATCGGCGTCGCGGCCGGTACGCTGGGCGACAAGGTCAGCCTCGGCTTCATGGCCGAGACGGAACGCCAGGTCGAAAGCCATCTGGACGGACACCTGTCGGAGCTGCCGGCAACCGATACGGCGTCGCGCGCGATCGTCGAGCAGATGCGTGTCGACGAGGTGAAGCACGGCAAGGCCGCGACCGACGCGGGCGGCATGGAACTGCCGCTGCCCGCGCGGATGCTGATGCGCGCAGCGTCGAAAGTCATGACGAGCACTGCGTACTATCTGTGACGACATCCACGGGGCGGCGACGTGTGCCGCCCCGTGCCCGAGCCTGCTGATTCCGCCCGCTTTTTCCGCGTTTTCCCGCCCCCGAAAGCCCCGTCCGCACGCCGATCTGGCCCGTCTTGCTCACGTATCACCTTCACAAGTTGCACTAGCTCATTCATTTATAACGGTTTTTGAAATATTGGGGTGCATGAGCATGTGCGCGTAAGTCCTTGTTCTAACTAACAAAATTCGTTAAAAAACCGGGCCGCTCCCTTGACCGTGTCACACCCTTCCTCTAAAGTGGGAGACAGTGTGAGAAAGTGTATTTTTGTGTGATTTGGCAGGCTATTCCGGCTAAATTCTCAGCATTGGGCGGGTACTTCGTTACCCTGAACGGGAGAGCGGAAAGTGTTCCAAGGGGCGTCGGCGCTGACGCTCGATGCGAAAGGGCGTATGTCGGTGCCGGCTCGCTATCGCGAAGCGCTGCAAGGACAGGCAGAAGGACGGGTGACTGTGACCAAGCACCCGGACGGCTGCCTGTTGCTGTTTCCGCGCCCCGAATGGGAGGTTTTCCGCGCCAAGATCGCTGCGCTGCCGATGGACGCGCACTGGTGGCGGCGGATTTTTCTCGGCAATGCGATGGATGTCGATCTCGACAGCGCAGGCCGGATTCTCGTATCGCCCGAGCTGCGCATGGCGGCCGGGCTCGAAAAGGAAGTCATGTTGTTGGGAATGGGTAGTCACTTCGAACTGTGGGATTCGCAGACGTACATCGCGAAGGAGCAGGCAGCGATGGCGCAGGGCATGCCCGACGCGCTGAAGAATTTCACGTTCTGATTGCGGTGACGGAGAAGCCCGTGATGGGAAACGAATTGCAGCATCGGACGGTGTTGTTGGACGAAGCAGTCGATGCGCTCGTGACGCGGCCGGACGGTATCTACGTCGACGGCACGTTCGGGCGGGGCGGCCACAGCCGCGCGGTGCTCGCGCGGCTAGGCGCCGGCGGCCGACTGATCGCGTTCGACAAGGATCCGCGTGCGATCGAGACGGCGCAGGGCATCGAGGATGCGCGCTTCTCGATCGTGCATGACAGCTTTGCGTCGATGCGGGATGCGCTGACGGCGCGCGGCATCGACAAGGTGTCGGGTGTGTTGCTGGACCTGGGCGTGTCCTCGCCGCAGGTGGACGATCCGCAGCGAGGCTTCAGCTTCCGCGCGGACGGCCCGCTGGACATGAGGATGGACCCGACGCGCGGCGAGTCGGCGGCCGAGTGGCTGGCGCGGGCGTCGCTGCAGGAACTGACGGAGGTGATACGGGATTATGGGGAAGAACGGTTTGCTTTTCAGATTGCAAAGGCGCTTGTTGCTCGCCGGGCAGAGTCCGACCGTCTTGGGCCTCTCGACACCACGGGCGAGCTTGCCCAAATCGTGGGTAACGTCGTCAAAACCCGTGAGAAGGGCAAGGATCCGGCAACCCGCACCTTTCAGGCTATACGGATTCACGTCAATCAAGAGCTTGCGGACCTGCAAGTCGTACTAGACGCGGCTTTGTCGTCGTTGGAGCAAGGGGGGCGGCTGGTGGTCATCAGCTTTCATTCACTCGAGGACCGGATCGTCAAGCGATTCATGCAGGCGCACGCCAGTGCGCCCGCGGTCGATCGTCGCCTGCCGATCCGCGCCGTCGATCTCCCGAGCCCCCCGCTCAAGGTGATTGGTCGTAAATTCCCGAGCGACGCGGAAGTGGCGGCGAATCCGCGTGCCCGGTCGGCGGTGATGCGCATTGCGGAGCGCGTCGCGCCATGAGCCGCTTCAATATCTTCCTGCTGATCATCGTGATGGGCTGTGCGCTGTCGGTCGTGAATTCGTCCAACCAGCAGCGCCAGATCTTCATCCAGCTGCAGCGCGCGCAATCGCAGGAGCATCAGCTCCAGCAGGACTACGCGCAGCTTCAGTATCAGCAGAGCGCGCTGTCGAAAACATCGCGCATCGAGCAGCTCGCGAACGATTCGCTGAAGATGCTGCCGGTCACGACCGGCCGTACGCAATACCTGACGCTGCAGCCGGGCGCCGCGAATGCGATCGACGCGCCGATTCCCGCATCGGCCCCCACCACCTCGGGCAAGGGCAAGGGAGGCGCGCGATGAAGCCGTCCCATAAGCGCCAGAACGTGAAGTTCTCGTCGAGCCCCGTGCTGTCGGTGCATCTGCCGATGTGGCGCTCGAAGTTCGTCGTGTTCTTGCTGTTCATGGCGTTCGTCGCGCTGGCCGCGCGGGCGTTCTGGATCCAGGGGCCCGGCAACGCGTTCTATCAGAAGCAGGGCGAAAGCCGCTACCAGCGCACGATCGAGCTGCCGGCGACGCGCGGCAAGATTCTCGACCGTAACGGGCTCGTGCTCGCGACGAGCCTGCCCGTGCGCGCGATCTGGGCGATTCCCGACGCGGTGCCGGACGACCTCGGCGCGGACAAGCTCGACCAGCTCGGCAAGCTGCTCGGGATGACGCAGAAGGAACTGCGCGCGAAGCTGTCGGAAGACAAGGGTTTCGTCTACGTCAAGCGCCAGGTGCCGATCGATATCGCCGACAAGGTCGCGGCGCTCGACATCCCTGGCGTCTACCAGCGCAACGAATACAAGCGCTTCTATCCGGAAGGCGAGATCACCGCGCACCTGATCGGCTTCACGAACGTCGAGGACGAGGGCCAGGAAGGGGTCGAGCTGGGCGACCAGAAGATGCTGTCCGGCACGTCCGGCGTGCGCCGCGTGATCAAGGACCGCATGGGGCACATCATCGAGGACGTCGCCGAACAGCTGCCGCCGCACAACGGCACGGACGTCGACCTGTCGATCGACAGCAAGATCCAGTACATCGCGTACGCGAACCTGAAGGCTGCGGTCGAGAAGTTCAAGGCGAAGGCTGGCGCGGCGATGGTCGTCGACGTGCGCACCGGCGAGGTGCTCGCGCTGGTCAACTATCCGACGTACAACCCGAACGACCGTTCGCACCTGACGGGCGAGCAACTGCGCAACCGGATCCTGACTGACGTGTTCGAGCCGGGCTCGATCATGAAGCCGTTTACGGTGTCGCTCGCGCTCGACCTGCATCGCGTGACGCCGAGCACGCTCGTCGAGACCGGCAACGGCCATTTCGTGCTGGACGGCGCGCCGATCACCGACGACTCGGGCTTCGGCACGCTGACGGTCGGCGGCGTGATCCAGAAATCGAGCAACATCGGCGCGACGAAGATCGCGATGACGATGAAGCCCGAGGAAATGTGGAATATGTATACGAGCATCGGCCTCGGCCAGCCGCCGAAGGTCGGCTTCCCGGGGGCGGCGGCGGGCCGCCTGCGGCCGTGGAAGAGCTGGCGCCGGATCGAGCAGGCGACGATGTCGTACGGCTATGGCCTGTCGGTGTCGCTGTTCCAGCTCGCGCGCGCGTACACCGCGATCGCGCACGACGGCGAAATGATGCCCGTGTCGATCTTCAAGACCGACCCGACGCAGCCGATCGCGGGCCAGCAGATCTTCGCGCCGGCCACTGCGCGCGAAGTGCGCGCGATGCTCGAAACGGTGGTCGCGCCGGGCGGCACGTCGCCGGATGCCGCCGTGCCCGGCTATCGCGTGGGCGGCAAGAGCGGCACCGCATACAAGCACGAAGGCCACGGCTATACGCGCAAGTACCGCGCGTCGTTCGTCGGGATGGCGCCGATGCCGAATCCGCGCATCGTGGTCGCCGTGTCGGTCGACGAACCGACGGCCGGCAGCCACTTCGGCGGTCAGGTGTCGGGCCCCGTATTCTCGGCGATCGCCGGCGATACGATGCGCGCACTGAACGTGCCCCCGAACATGCCGATCAAGCAACTCGTCGTGTCCGACGACGCGGCGTCCGCGCCCGCGGCGACCGGCCCGCAAAAGCTGGCCGCAGGGGCCGGCGCGAAGCATATGATCGTGTCCAGCACGACACGCAATTCACCTGGAGTCATTCGATGAGCGCCGCTCGCAGTTCACATCCGGCGCACCAGCAGATCGCAGCCGCGCTTGCGTGGCTGCGTCAGCATGTAGCCCCCGCGGCGCAACTGTATGCCGACACGCGCTGCCTCAACGCAGGCGACGTGTTCCTCGCGTATGCGGTCGACGGGGCCGACAGCCGCGCCTTCATTCCCGATGCGCTCGCGCGCGGCGCCGCCGTGCTGTATCAGCCGGACGGCCTTGCCGCTGCGCCTGACGCGCCGCTCGCGTTGGCCGTGCCGGCGCTGAACGAGCTCGCCGGCGACATCGCCAGCGGCTGGTATGGCGATCCGAGCGACAGCTTGCTCGTGGCCGGCGTCACCGGTACGAACGGCAAGACGTCGTGCACGCAGTGGATCGCCGCCGCGCTGACTGCGCTGCATCAGCGGTGCGCGGTGATCGGCACGCTCGGCAGCGGAATGCCGGGCCAGCTCGTGCCGACCGGCTTCACGACGCCCGACGCGCCGCAACTGCAGCGCAGCCTCGCGCAGCTGCGCGGCGCTGGTGCGAAGGCGGTGGCGATGGAGGTATCGTCGCACGCGCTGCATCAGGGGCGCGCGAACGGCACGGCGTTCGACATCGCCGTATTCACGAATCTCACCCAGGATCACCTCGACTATCACGGCACGTTCGACGCGTACGAAGAGGCGAAGGCGAAACTGTTCGCATGGCGCGGGCTGCGCGCCGCGGTCGTCAATCGTGACGACGCGGCCGGCCGCCGACTGCTCGAGAACCTGTCCGGGCGCGTGCGCACGATCGCGTACGGCATCGGTGACTCGGCGGAGACGGGCGCGGATCGCGACCTGACGGCGCTCGACGTTCGCGCTACCGCGACGGGCACCGCATTCCGCCTGCACTCGTCGTGGGGCGACGCGGACGTCGAGGTCGGCACGCTCGGCACGTTCAACGTGAGCAACCTGCTCGCGGTGCTCGGCACGCTGCTCGCGGCCGACGTGCCGTTCGCCGCGGCACTGGCCGAGATCGCGCGGCTCGAGTCGGTCAACGGCCGGATGCAGCGTCTCGGCGGCCGCCTGCAGAACGACGAGCCGCTCGTCGTGATCGACTATGCGCACACGCCCGACGCGCTCGAGAAGACGCTCGACGCGCTGCGCCCGATCGCGACCGCGCGCGGCGGCGCGCTCGTCTGCATGTTCGGCTGCGGTGGCGATCGCGACGCGACGAAGCGCCCGCTGATGGGGGCGATCGCCGAGCGGCTCGCCGACGAGGTCGTCGTCACGAGCGACAACCCGCGCAGCGAGGATCCGCAACGCATCATCGACCAGATCGTCGCCGGCATGACCGCGCCGGCGAAGGCCCGCCGTATCGAGGATCGCGCGAGCGCGATCCTGCAGGCGGTGCGCGGCGCGGCGCGCGAGGACGTCGTCGTGCTGGCCGGCAAGGGGCACGAAGCGACGCAGGAAATCATGGGCAAGAAGCGCACGTTCTCCGACCAGGATCACGCGCGGCTCGCGCTCGCGGCGCGCGCGACGCACGCCAAGGGAGGCGGTGAATGACGATGCTGAGTCTGGGCGAAGCCGCCCGCCTGATTTCCGGTGCGACCGTGCACGGCGATGCGGGCGCGACGTTCGAGCGCGTGTCGACCGACAGCCGCACGGCTGGCCCCGGCGACCTGTTCATTGCGCTGAAAGGGGAGCGCTTCGACGCGCACGATTTTCTCGGCGACGTGGCCGCGCGTGGCGTGGCCGCGGCGCTCGTGTCGCGCAGCGTGGCCGGCGTCGATCTGCCGACGCTCGAGGCAGCCGACACACGCACGGCGCTCGGTGCGCTGGCACACGGCTGGCGCCAACGATTTGCGTTGCCGCTCGTTGCGGTGACAGGCAGCAACGGCAAGACGACCGTCAAGGAAATGATCGCGTCGATTTTCGCCGCAGCGGTCGGCGCCGACGCGCGCCTCGCGACGGCGGGCAACCTCAACAACGACATCGGTCTGCCGCTGACGCTGCTGCGCCTGAATGCCGCGCACCGGCTCGCCGTGATCGAGCTCGGGATGAATCATCCGGGCGAGACCGAGCTCCTCGCGCGCGTCACCGCTCCGACGGTCGCGCTCGTCAACAACGCGCAGCGCGAGCATCAGGAATTCATGGCGACGGTCGAAGCGGTCGCGCTCGAGCACGCCGCCGTGATCCACGCGCTGGCGCCGGACGGCGTCGCGGTGTTCCCGGCCGACGACGCATACGCGGGCATCTGGCGTGTTGCAGCGACCGGGAACCGGATCATGGACTTCGCGCTCAATGATGCGCAACGGCAGACCGACGCGCAGGTGACGGGCCGGCTGCACGGCGGCGAGCTCGCGATCGACACGCCGGCCGGACCGGTCGCGGTGCGACTGCGTGCGCTCGGCGAGCACAACGCACGCAACGCGCTGGCGGCCGCGGCCGCAGCGCTGGCCGCCGGTGTCGCACTGCCGGCGATCAAGGCGGGGCTCGAAGCGTTCGAGCCGGTCAAGGGCCGTCTGCAGGTCCGGCAGGCGAGTGTCGGCAGCCTCGCAGGCGCGACGGTCGTCGACGACACCTACAACGCGAACCCCGACTCGATGCGCGCGGCGATCGACGTGCTCGCCGCGCAGCCGGCGCCGCGTGTGCTGGTGATCGGCGACATGGGCGAGGTCGGTGACGAAGGTCCGGCGTTCCACCGCGAGGTGGGCGCCTACGCGCGCGAGCGCGGCATCGATGCGCTGTTCGCGCTCGGCGATGCGTCGCGCGATGCGTGTGTCGCGTACGGCGCGGCCGCGCGTCATTTCGGTGACGTCGCGGCGCTGGTTGCCGCGTTGCTCGACGCAGGCTACGGCGCGGGCGCGACGGTGCTCGTGAAGGGCTCGCGGTACATGAAGATGGAGCGCGTGGTCGACGCGCTCGCGAATCAACCCGCGGCGGGCACGGCGCCCGCTGCACACTGAGTAGAAGGAAGGAAGCATGCTGCTGGCGCTGGCGCAATGGCTGCAGGGCGACGCAAGCTTTTTGCGCTTGTTCACGTACCTCACGTTCCGGGCGGTGATGGCCACCATCACCGCGCTCGGGATCGGGCTCGTGTGCGGACCGTGGGTGATCCGCAAGCTGACGCAAATGAAGGTCGGGCAGGCCGTGCGCAAGGACGGCCCGCAGACCCACCTCGTCAAATCCGGCACGCCGACGATGGGCGGCGTGCTGATCCTGATCGGCATCGCGGTCGCGACGCTGCTGTGGGGTGATCTGACGAACCGTTTCATCTGGATCGTGATGCTCGTCACGTTCGGGTTCGGCGTGATCGGCTGGGTCGACGACTACCGGAAGGTCGTCTACAAGGATCCGCGCGGGATGTCGTCGCGCGAGAAGTATTTCTGGCAGTCGGTGATCGGCTTGTTTGCCGCCGTCTACCTCGCGTTCAGCGTGTCCGAGGCGAGCAACGTGCGCGTGTTCGACCTGTTCATGGCGTGGGTGAGGAGCGGCCTGTCGATGGGGCTGCCCGCGCGCGCGGACCTGATGCTGCCGTTCCTGAAGTCGATCAGCTATCCGCTCGGCGTATGGGGCTTCATTGTGCTGACCTACTTCGTGATCGTCGGCGCGAGCAACGCGGTGAACCTGACCGACGGCCTCGACGGCCTCGTGATCATGCCGGTCGTGCTGGTCGGCGGGTCGCTCGGCGTGTTCGCGTACGTGATGGGCAGCGCGGTCTATTCGAAATACCTGCTGTTCCCGCACATCCCGGGCGCGGGCGAACTGCTGATCTTCTGTTCCGCGATGGGCGGGGCGGGGCTCGCGTTCCTCTGGTACAACACGCACCCCGCGCAGGTGTTCATGGGCGACGTCGGCGCGCTGGCGCTCGGCGGCGCGCTCGGCACGGTCGCGGTGATCGTGCGCCAGGAAATCGTGCTGTTCATCATGGGCGGCATCTTCGTCGCGGAAACGCTGTCGGTGATGCTGCAGGTTTCGTGGTTCAAGTACACGAAAAAGCGTTACGGCGAAGGGCGACGCCTGCTCAAGATGGCGCCGCTGCATCACCATTTCGAATTGTCCGGCTGGAAGGAAACGCAGGTGGTGGTGCGTTTCTGGATCATCACGCTGATGCTGTGCCTGTTCGGTCTGACCACCCTCAAATTGCGGTAAAGGAAAGGTAACAAGGATGTCTGGCGAGATGTTTGGAGATCGGCAACGGCCGATGGTGCTCGTGCTGGGACTCGGCGAATCGGGTCTCGCGATCGCGCGGTGGTGCGCGAGGCACGGGTGCCGGCTGCGCATTGCCGATACCCGCGAGGCGCCGCCGAACCTTGCCGCGCTGCAGGCCGAAGGCATCGATGCGGAGTTCGTCGGCGGGCCGTTCACGCGTGCGCTGCTCGACGGCGGCGTCGAGATCGTCGGGCTGAGCCCCGGCCTGTCGCCGCTCGAGCCGGCGCTCGCGGCGCTGATCGCGGCAGCCAGCGAGCGCGGCATCGCGGTGTGGGGCGAACTGGAATTCTTCGCGCAGGCGCTGCGCGCGCTCGGCACGAGCGGCTACCAGCCGAAGGTGCTCGCGATCACGGGCACGAACGGCAAGACCACGACGACGAGCCTCACGGGCCTGCTGTGCGAACGCGCGGGCAAGAAGGTCGGCGTCGCGGGCAACATCAGCCCGGCGATGCTGGACCGGCTCGCCGGCGCGATCGACGCCACCGCGCTGCCGGATGTCTGGGTGCTCGAACTGTCGAGCTTCCAGCTCGAGACCGCGCGCACTTTCGCGCCGGACGCGGCCGCGATCCTCAACATCACGCAGGATCACCTCGACTGGCACGGCAGCTTCGACGCCTATGCGGCCGCAAAGGGCCGGATCTTCGGCGCAACGACGACGCGCGTGTTGAACCGCGACGACGCAGCGGTGATGAAATTCGCCCGGGCCGCGGGCGCGGCCGATGCGCCGCGCACGGTCACGTTCGGGCTGAACGAGCCCGTGCATGAAGGCGATTACGGGCTGTCGCGCGACAACGGGATCGCGTGGCTCGTCGAAGCGATCGATCGCGACGCCGTCGACGAACCGGCGACGGGCCGCCGCCGCAAGCGCGACACCACGCATACGCCGGACATCGCGCAGAAGCGCCTGATGCCGGCCGACGCACTGCGCATCCGCGGCCTGCACAACGCTGCGAACGCGCTGGCCGCGTTCGCGCTCGCACGCGCGATCGACCTGCCGGCCGCGCCGCTGCTGCACGCGCTGCGCGAATACCGCGGCGAAGCGCATCGCGTCGAGCTGATCGCAACGCTCGACGATGTCGATTACGTCGATGACAGCAAGGGCACGAACGTCGGCGCGACGGTCGCCGCGCTCGACGGGCTCGCGCAGAAGATCGTGCTGATCGCCGGCGGCGACGGCAAGGGCCAGGATTTCGCGCCGCTCGTCGCGCCGGTTGCCCGCTGGTGCCGTGCGGTGATGCTGATCGGTCGCGATGCGCCGGCAATTCGCGACACGCTCGCGGAAACGGGTGTGCCGCTTGCCGACCACGCGACGCTCGAGGAAGCGGTGCGTGCGGCTGCCGAGCTTGCGGAGCCCGGCGATGCGGTGCTGCTGTCGCCCGCTTGCGCGAGCATGGACATGTTCCGGAACTACGCCCATCGCGCAGACGTGTTCCGCGCGGCCGTGGACGAAATCGCCATCGACAAAGGAGCGACGCCATGAGCTGGTCCGATCGCCTCGTCTCCCGTTTCAACGACCGGCGCGATGCCGGCGGCAATGCCGCGGGCGGCCGCGTCGCGTCGGCCACGCGCGCCGCGACGGGCGGCCTCGCGAGCGTCGTCAACGGCGTGCGGCCGAGCCGCTCGCGGATGCTCGACTTCGACTACTCGCTGCTGTGGGTCGCGATCGCGTTGCTCGGGCTTGGCGTCGTGATGGTGTACTCGGCGTCGATCGCGATGCCCGATTCGCCGAAATACGCGTCGTATCACGATTACGCGTTCCTGCTGCGCCACTGCGTGTCGCTCGTCGTCGCGTTCATCGCGGCGGTGATCGCGTTCCGCGTGCCGGTGTCGACGTGGGACAAGTACGCGCCGCATCTCTTCCTGATCGCACTCGTCGGCCTCGTGATCGTGCTGATCCCGCACGTCGGCAAGGGCGTGAACGGCGCGCGCCGCTGGATTCCGCTCGGCATCTCGAACATGCAGCCGTCGGAAATCATGAAGCTCGCGGTGACGATCTACGCGGCGAACTACACGGTGCGCAAGCAGGAGTACATGCAGAGCTTCGCGAAGGGCTTCCTGCCGATGGCGTTCGCGGTCGGCCTTGTCGGCGCACTGCTGCTGCTCGAGCCGGACATGGGCGCGTTCATGGTGGTCGCCGCGATCGCGATGGGCGTGCTGTTCCTCGGCGGCGTGAACGGCAAGCTGTTCGGCGGCCTCGTCGCAACGGCGGTCGGCACCTTCACGATGCTGGTCTGGCTGTCGCCGTGGCGTCGCGAGCGGATCTTCGCGTACCTCGATCCGTGGGACGAGCGCTACGCGCAGGGCAAGGCATACCAGCTCACGCACTCGCTGATCGCGTTCGGCCGCGGCGAGTGGTTCGGCGTCGGCCTGGGCGGCAGCGTCGAGAAGCTGAACTACCTGCCCGAAGCGCATACCGATTTCATCCTCGCGGTGATCGGCGAGGAACTCGGTTTCGTCGGCGTGATGGTCGTGATCCTGCTGTTCTACTGGATCGTGCGCCGCGCGTTCGAGATCGGCCGTCAGGCGCTCGCGCTCGACCGCACGTTCGCGGGGCTGACCGCGAAGGGCATCGGCATCTGGTTCGGCGCGCAGACGTTCATCAACATGGGCGTGAACCTCGGCCTGCTGCCGACCAAGGGCCTGACGCTGCCGCTCGTGAGCTATGGCGGCTCCGGCATTTTGCTGAACTGCGTCGCGCTCGCGGTGCTGCTGCGGGTCGATTACGAGAACCGGGTGCTGATGCGCGGAGGGAAGGTATGACCGCGGCACGACGCACACTGATGGTGATGGCAGGCGGCACCGGGGGCCACGTGTTCCCGGGGCTCGCGGTCGCGCACCGGATGGAGGCGGCGGGCTGGCGCGTCGTGTGGCTCGGCAATCCGGCCGGGATGGAGGCGACGCTCGTGCCGAAGCACGGGATTCCGATGGAATACGTGCGCTTCGGCGGCGTGCGCGGCAAGGGCCTGAAGACCAAGCTGTCGCTGCCGTTCAACCTGCTGCGCGCGTGCTGGCAGAGCCTCGGCGCGCTGCGCCGGGTCAAGCCCGACGTCGTGCTCGGGATGGGCGGCTATATCACGTTCCCGGCGGGCGTGATGACCGCGCTGTCGGGCCGGCCGCTCGTGCTGCACGAACAGAATTCGATCGCGGGCCTCGCGAACAAGGTGCTCGCGAAGCTCGCAAAGCGCGTGCTCGTCGCGTTCCCGAACGCACTGCCGCACGCCGAATGGACGGGCAACCCGATCCGCGCGGAACTTGCGCGCACGGAGCCACCCAAAGCACGCTATGCGGCGCGCAGCGGCCCGCTGAACGTGCTGGTCGTCGGCGGCAGCCTCGGCGCGGCCGCGCTGAACGAAGTCGTGCCGCGCGCGCTTGCGATGCTGGCGCCGGGCGAGCGTCCGCGCATCGTGCATCAGGCCGGCGCGAAGCATATCGACGTGCTGAAGGCGAACTATGAGGCGGCCGGTCTCGCGTACGGCAGCGACGTGCAGCTCGTGCCGTTCATCGACGACATGGCGGCCGCGTATGCGGCGGCGGATCTCGTGATCTGCCGCTCGGGCGCGATGACGGTATCGGAGATCGCGGCGGTGGGCGTGGCGGCGCTGTTCGTGCCGTTCCCGTACGCCGTCGACGATCACCAGACGACCAATGCCGCGTTCCTCGCCGAGGCGGGAGCAGCGGTGCTGGTGCAACAACGCGACCTGTCGGCCGACCTGCTCGCCGACTGGCTGCGCAGCCAGTCGCGGGCGTCGCTCGCGGACATGGCCGAGCGTTCGCGCTCGCTGGCAAAGCCGGACGCTACTGATGTCGTCGCGCGGGTCTGCGCGAAGGTGGCCGGCGCGAACCTGGAAATACTGCAATGAAACACATCGTCAAACACATTCATTTCGTCGGGATCGGCGGCGCCGGCATGAGCGGCATCGCGGAAGTGCTCGTCAATCTCGGTTACCAGGTCAGCGGGTCGGACCTGTCGCGCAACGCGGTGACGGATCGCCTCGAAGCGCTCGGTGCGCGGATCGCGATCGGCCATGACGCGGCGAACATCGAGGGCGCGAACGCGGTCGTCGTGTCGACGGCCGTGCGATCGGACAACCCGGAAGTGCTGGCCGCGCGCGCGAAGCGCGTGCCGATCGTGCAGCGCGCGGTGATGCTCGCCGAGCTGATGCGCCTGAAGCAGGGCATCGCGATCGCCGGCACGCACGGCAAGACCACGACGACGAGCCTCGTCGCGAGCGTGCTCGCGGCGGGCGGGCTCGACCCGACCTTCGTGATCGGCGGGCGCCTGATCAGTGCCGGCGCGAACGCGCGGCTCGGCACCGGCGACTTCATCGTTGCCGAGGCCGACGAGTCGGATGCGTCGTTCCTGAACCTGTATCCGGTGATCGAAGTCATCACGAACATCGATGCCGATCACATGGACACCTACGGCCACGACTTCGCGCGGCTCAAGCAGGCGTTCATCGAATTCACGCAGCGGCTGCCGTTCTACGGCAGCGCGGTCGTGTGCGTCGACGATCCGAACGTGCGGCAGATCATCCCGTTCATCTCGAAGCCGGTGGTGCGCTACGGGCTCTCCCCGGATGCGCAGGTGCGCGCGGAAAACATCGACGCGCGCGACGGCCGGATGCACTTCACGGTGATCCGCGACGGGCGCGA
Organism: Burkholderia sp. Ac-20353; assembly: GCF_017104785.1. Lineage (NCBI taxonomy): Bacteria > Pseudomonadati > Pseudomonadota > Betaproteobacteria > Burkholderiales > Burkholderiaceae > Burkholderia > Burkholderia sp. Ac-20353. The sequence goes on from NZ_JAAGPL010000083.1 coordinate 19,186, forward strand.
GCCGCTGCCCGTCGTGCTGAACCTGCCGGGCCTGCACAACGTGCAGAACGCGCTCGCGGCGATCGCGATCGCGACGGATCTCGGCGTGGCGGACGACGCGATCCAGCAGGCGCTCGCGGAATTCAACGGCGTCGGCCGGCGCTTCCAGCGCTACGGCGAGGTGCCGAGCGCGGACGGCGGCCACTACACGCTGATCGACGACTACGGCCATCACCCGGTCGAGATGGCGGCGACGGTCGCGGCCGCGCGCGGCGCGTTTCCGGGCCGCCGCCTCGTGCTGGCGTTCCAGCCGCACCGCTACACGCGCACGCGCGACTGCTTCGACGATTTCGTCAACGTGCTGTCGACGGTCGATGCGCTGGTGCTGACGGAAGTCTACGCAGCCGGCGAGGCGGCGATCACGACCGCCAACGGCGACGCGCTGTCGCGCGCGCTGCGCACGGCGGGCAAGGTGGAACCGGTGTTCGTCGCGACGGTCGACGAGGTGCCGGATGCATTGGCGAAGGTCGCGCAGAACGGCGACGTGGTGATCACGATGGGCGCGGGTTCGATCGGCGGCGTGCCGGCGAAGATCGTGCAGAACACGCAACAGAAGGGATGACATGAGCGGGATCGATCCGAAACGTTTCGGCAAGGTGGCGGTGTTGTTCGGCGGCGAATCCGCCGAGCGCGAGGTGTCGCTCACCTCGGGCCGCCTCGTGCTGCAGGGCCTGCGCGACGCGGGCGTCGACGCGCATCCGTTCGACCCGGCCGAGCGGCCGCTCGCGGCGCTGAAGGACGAAGGGTTCGAGCGCGCGTTCATCGCGCTGCACGGCGGCTATGGCGAGAACGGCCAGATCCAGGGCGCGCTCGATTTCTACGGGATCCGCTACACGGGCAGCGGCGTGCTGGGCTCGGCGCTCGGCCTCGACAAGTTCCGCACGAAGCTCGTGTGGCAGCAGACGGGCGTGCCGACGCCGCCGTTCGAGACGGTGCTGCGTGGCGACGACTTTGCCGCGCGCGCGCCGGAGATCGTCGCGAAGCTCGGCCTGCCGCTGTTCGTGAAGCCGGCGAGCGAGGGCTCGAGCGTTGCGGTGCTGAAGGTGAAGACGGCCGACGCGCTGCCGGCCGCGCTCGCGGAAGCGGCGACGCACGACAGGATCGTGATCGTCGAGAAGAGCATCGAGGGCGGCGGCGAGTACACCGCGTGTATCGCCGGCGATCTCGACCTGCCGGTGATCAAGATCGTGCCGGCCGGTGAGTTCTACGACTATCACGCGAAGTACATCGCCGACGATACGCAGTACCTGATCCCGTGCGGGCTGCCGGCCGACAAGGAAACGGAGCTGAAGCGCCTCGCGCGCCGCGCGTTCGACGTGCTCGGCTGCACCGACTGGGGCCGCGCGGATTTCATGCTCGACGCCGCGGGCGACGCGTACTTCCTGGAAGTGAACACCGCGCCGGGCATGACCGATCACTCGCTGCCGCCGAAGGCCGCGCGTGCGGTCGGCATCAGCTATTCGGAGCTGGTCGTGAAGATTCTGTCGCTCACGCTCAACGACTGACGCAGGAACGGAAAGACGTATGTGGAACAACGTTCGCCAACTCAACCTTGCCGCCAGCACGCTGTACGCGCTGCTGCTGCTCGTGTTGGCGGCGGCCGGCTGCTACTGGCTGATCCAGCGTCCGGCATTTGCGCTGCGCGAGATCCGGATCGACGGCGATACCGACCATATCAACGCGCCGACCGTGCGCGCGGGCGTGGTCGGGCGGCTGAAGGGCAATTTCTTCACGGTCGATCTCGATACGGCGCGCACCGCGTTCGAGCAGATGCCGTGGGTGCGCCACGCGAGCGTGCGCCGCGTGTGGCCGAATGCGCTGGCTGTCACGCTCGAGGAGTACAAACCGCTCGGGACGTGGGGCAGCAACCAGCTCGTGAGTATCGACGGCGAGCTGTTCACCGCGAACCAGGGCGAGCTCGACGAGGAGCTGCCCGCGTTCGACGGACCGGAAGGCAGCGCGAAGGAAGTCGTCACGCGGTACCGCGACTTCGCGAAATGGTTCGCGCCGCTGAAGGCGGCGCCGGAAGAAGTGACGCTGTCGGCGCGCTACGCGTGGACGGTGAAGCTGTCGAACGGGATGCAGGTCGAGCTGGGCAAGGAGCGCAACAGCGAATCGCTGCATGACCGGAGCCAGCGCCTCGTCGCCGCGTGGCCGGCTGTCACGCAGCGCTGGGGCAACGACATCGAGTACGCGGACCTGCGCTATCCGAACGGATTCGCGATTCGCGCGGCGGGCATGCGGTTCCTGACCGATACCGACAAGCGCAAGAAGTAACGAGAGATCACACGCAAGAGCACTTTATGAGCAAAGACTACAAGGATCTGCTGGTTTCCCTCGACATCGGCACGTCGAAGGTGGTGGCCGTCGTCGCCGAGCTGAAGGGCGAAGGCCACTACGAGGTGATCGGCCTCGGCCAGAGCGAATCGAAGGGTCTGAAGAAAGGTGTGGTGGTGAACATCGAAGCCACCGTGCAGTCGATCCAGCGCGCGCTCGAGGAAGCCGAGCTGATGGCCGACTGCAAGATCACCAACGTGTTCACGGGGATCGCCGGCAGCCACATCCGCAGCTTCAACTCGAGCGGGATGGTCGCGATCAAGGACAAGGAAGTCACGCAGACCGACGTCGCGCGCGTGATCGAGACGGCCAAGGCGATCAACATCCCGACCGACCAGCAGGTGCTGCACATCCTCACGCAGGAATTCATCATCGACGGCCAGGAAGACGTGCGCGAGCCGATCGGGATGAGCGGCATCCGCCTCGAGGTGAAGGTGCACATCGTGACGGGCGCGGTGAGCGCCGCGCAGAACATCGTCAAGTGCGTGCGCCGCTGCGGGCTCGAAGTGAACGACCTGATCCTGCAGCCGCTCGCGTCGTCGCTCGCGGTGCTGACGGAAGACGAGAAGGATCTCGGCGTAGTGCTGGTCGACGTCGGCGGCGGCACGACCGACATCGCGATCTTCGCGGAAGGCGCGATCCGCCATACCGCGGTAATTCCGATCGCCGGCGACCAGATCACGAGCGACATCGCGATGGCGCTGCGCACGCCGACGCCGGACGCGGAAGACATCAAGGTCGGCTACGGCATTGCCAAGCAGGCGCTCGCCGATCCGGACGAGATGGTCGAAGTGCCGGGCCTCGGCGAACGCGGCCCGCGCACGCTGTCGCGCCAGGCGCTCGCAGCGGTGATCGAGCCGCGCGTCGAGGAACTGTTCTCGCTCGTGCAGCAGGTCGTGCGCGAGTCGGGTTACGAAGAACTGCTGAGCTCCGGCGTGGTCATTACCGGCGGTGCCGCGATGATGCCGGGCATGGTCGAGCTCGGCGAAGACATTTTCCTGAAACCGGTGCGCATCGGCGCGCCGGAATATGCAGGCGGCCTGGCCGACGTCGTGCGCAACCCGCGCTACTCGACGGCGATGGGCCTGCTGGTGGAAGGCAGTGCTCAGCGCATGCGCGGCCGCAAGGTCGCCGTGCAGTCCGGCAACGCGGGGCAGATCTTCTCGCGGATGAAGGAGTGGTTCCTGAGCAACTTCTGACGAACCGAATCGAAATTCGTGCCGGTGCCGGCGGCCGGCGCGCGACAGGGGGTTGCCCGATCTCCTGCCGAATAACGGCCGAGTAGCAGTAACTTTCTTGACGGAGGCAACAATGGAATTTGAAATGCTGGAAACCGAAACCAACGGCACCATCATCAAGGTGGTGGGCGTTGGCGGCGCTGGCGGCAATGCCGTGCAGCACATGATCAACCGCGGTGTGCAGGGCGTCGACTTCATCGTGATGAACACCGACGCGCAGGCACTGTCGCGTGCGCGCGCACCGTCCGTGATCCAGCTCGGCAATACGGGCCTCGGCGCCGGCGCGAAGCCGGAAATGGGCAAGGCAGCGGCGGAAGAGGCGCGTGAGCGCATCGCCGATGCACTGCGCGGCGCGCACATGGTGTTCATCACGGCCGGCATGGGTGGCGGCACCGGCACGGGCGCAGCGCCGGTGGTCGCGCAGATCGCGAAAGAGATGGGTATCCTGACGGTCGGTGTCGTCAGCAAGCCGTTCGAGTTCGAGGGCGGCAAGCGGATGCGCGTCGCGGAAGCCGGTTCGCAGCAACTGGAGGATCACGTCGACTCGCTGATCGTCGTTCTGAACGACAAGCTGTTCGACGTGATGGGCGATGACGCCGAGATGGACAAGTGCTTCCAGTGCGCGGACGACGTGTTGAACAACGCGGTGGCAGGCATCGCGGAAATCATCAATGTCGATGGTCTCGTGAACGTCGACTTCGAAGACGTGAAGACGGTGATGGGCGAGCAGGGCAAGGCGATGATGGGCACGGCGACGGTCGCCGGCGTCGATCGCGCGCGCCTCGCGGCGGAACAGGCCGTGGCGAGCCCGCTGCTCGAAGGCGTCGATCTGTCGGGCGCGCGCGGCGTGCTGGTGAACATCACGTCGAGCCGTTCGCTGCGCCTGTCGGAAACGCGCGAAGTGATGAACACGATCAAGAGCTACGCGGCGGAAGACGCGACGGTGATCTTCGGTGCGGTGTACGACGACGCGATGGGCGACGCGCTGCGCGTGACGGTCGTCGCGACGGGCCTCGGCCGCGCGGCGAATAAGCAGCAGTCGGCACCGATGACGCTGCTGCGCACCGGCACCGACAACCAGCCGATCAACGCGGTGTCGCACAACAGCTACGCACCGGCACATCATGTGAGCACGGCCGATTACGGCGCGCTCGACAAGCCGGCCGTGTGGCGCAATTCGCGCGAAACCGCGGCATCGCACGTGCAGGCGCTGCAGGAGAAGGGTGTCGACACGTACGACATTCCGGCTTTCCTGCGCAAGCAGGCTGACTGACGCACACAGGCGAAGCCGCGGCGCAATCGCTGAGATTGCCGCGGTGAAGCCGGCGTGACGGATGCTACGGACCGTGACAGGCCGCGTCGGCTGCGACGCCGGGCCGGGAAACGTGCCCTCTTCGCTTCGGCGAGGCGGGATGGGCCGTGCTGTCCGTGTCACGCAAGAAACCGTATCGCTATGAGGGACCAGCCATGATTCAAGTGGGCGACGCGCTGCCCGATGCGCAGTTGTTCGAGTTCATCGACGACGCGCAGGCAGGCTGCACGCTGGGGCCGAACGCCCGCAGCGTGCGCGAGCAGACGGCGGGCAAGCGGGTGGTGATCTTCGGATTGCCGGGCGCTTTCACGCCGACCTGTTCAGCGCAGCATGTGCCGGGCTATGTCGAGCACGCCGAGCCTTTGCGCGCGGCGGGCATCGACGAGATCTGGTGCGTGTCCGTCAACGACGCATTCGTGATGGGCGCTTGGGGACGTGATCTGCACACCGCGGGCAAGGTGCGCATGATGGCGGACGGCAGCGCGGCTTTCACTCATGCGCTGGGGCTGACGCAGGATTTGTCCGCGCGTGGCATGGGGATTCGCTCCCTGCGCTACGCGATGGTGGTCGACGACGGTGTGGTCAAGACGCTGGCCGTCGAAGCACCGGGCAAATTCGAAGTGAGCGATGCGGCGAGTGTGCTGGCGACGTTGAAGTCCTGATTGCGCGATGCGCCGTTGCCTGCAGGCAACGTTGCGTATCGGCCGCAGGGTAGTTGTAACACGGGCTGATGACCGGAAACGCCTCCGTTCCGGGCATCGGCCCGTCCCGTATCGGCACGGGTAAACAGCGGAAACAGATTGATACGCAGTTTCAAACAACGCGGAATAGGGAATTGCGCTATAATCTCGTCTATCGAATATAACTCCTGATTGATATTTTCAATCAAGACGAAGAACATCATGCTGAAGCAGCGCACCATCAAATCGATCGTGAAGACCGTGGGCATCGGTGTCCACTCGGGTCGCAAGATCGAACTGACGCTCCGTCCCGCCGCGCCGGGCACGGGCATCGTGTTTTCGCGCGTCGACCTGCCGACACCCGTCGACATCCCGGCCTCGGCGATGTCGATCGGCGACACGCGGCTCGCGTCGGTGCTGCAGAAGGATGGCGTGCGCGTGTCGACCGTCGAGCACCTGATGTCGGCATGCGCGGGCCTCGGCATCGACAATCTCTATGTCGACGTGACGGCCGAGGAAATCCCGATCATGGACGGCAGCGCGGCGACCTTCGTGTTCCTGATCCAGTCGGCCGGCATTGAGGAGCAGAACGCGCCGAAGCGCTTCATCAAGGTGAAGAAGCCGGTCGAAATCCGCGACGGCGACAAGTTCGCGCGTCTCGACCCGTATTTCGGCTTCAAGCTGAAGTTCACGATCGACTTCCGCCACCCGGCCGTCGACAAGACGGGGCAGGAGCTCGAGGTCGATTTCGCGAACACGTCGTATGTGCGCGAGATCGCGCGCGCACGCACGTTCGGCTTCGCACACGAAGCCGAGATGCTGCGCGAGATGGGCCTCGCGCGCGGCGGCAGCATGGACAATGCGATCGTGCTCGACGAGTACCGCATCCTGAACAACGACGGGCTGCGCTACGACGACGAGTTCGTGAAGCACAAGATGCTCGACGCGATCGGCGACCTTTACGTGGTCGGCCATCCGCTGCTGGCGTCGTACACCGCGTACAAGTCGGGCCACGGGCTCAACAACGCGCTGCTGCGCGAACTGCTCGCGCACGAGGACGCATACGAGATCGTGACGTTCGACGATCCGCAGTCCGCGCCGAGTGGCTTCGCGTTCGATACGCAGACGGCATTCGCTTGAGCGGCGCGCATACTGCGCACCCATGAAAAAAGCGGCCTTCGGGCCGCTTTTGCGTTTATGGCGTGACGGCCGCGCAGCGTCAGCTTGGCGCCTTGCCGCCATGCCGGGCGGCCATGCGCGCGAGCGCAGCCTGCAGCGGCGACGGCTCGAGATGCTCGGCGAGGTCGCGCAGCGCGGCCGCGCCCACGGGCGTCATCCGCGCCTGCTTGACGGGCGCCGGTTCCGGCGCGTCCTTCGGCCGCACGCGCACGCGCAGCGTCGCCACCGGCCAGCCGCGCCGCTGGAGATCCGCGAGCAGCCGCGGTTCGACCTGCCGCAGCCGGGCGGCCAGCGCGTTGTGCGCGGCAAACAGGGTCAGGGTGCCGTCCTTGATGGAGCCCGGCTCGATGTGGGTCGCGAGGTAGTCGGGCAGCAGCGCGGCGAGGTCGCGCTGGAGGGCTGCGACCTGCTCGACGCCCGCGCGCAGCGCCGCAAACGCGTCGGTGTGCTTGAGCAGCTCCGACACGGGCTGCGGGCGATGCGCGGCGAGCGGGCCGAAACGCTTGGAAAATCGGTTCATCGAGGCATTCTTCAGGCGCGCGGGCACGCGGACGTTGACGCCGATTGTAACCGCCGCGGCGCGTGTGCGCCGGGCTTTCGCCGCGCGGCGCCGGTCGCCGGAGCACGTCGGCCGTCAGGCCGTGACACGGGCGCATGCTCCCCCGCGTGCTAAAATTCGATGTTTGAATCCACTCATACGCTAAGCCGCCGAGGCTCGGGCGTCGGGGCGCGCAACACGCGCCGGGCGCCGGTGCTGCGACGCAGGATCCGATCCGATGACAACCGGTTTTCTCCAGAAAATTTTTGGCAGCCGCAACCAGCGGCTCGTCAAGCAATATCAAAAGACCGTCGCGGCGATCAATGCGCTCGAAACGCAGATCGAGAAGCTGACGGACGACCAGTTGCGCGGCAAGACGGACGAGTTCCGCCAGCGGATCGCGGCCGGCGAATCGCTCGACAAGCTGCTGCCGGAGGCGTTCGCGGTCTGCCGCGAGGCGAGCCGCCGGGTGCTGAAGATGCGCCACTTCGACGTGCAGATGATCGGCGGCATGGTGCTCCACTACGGCAAGATCGCCGAAATGCGCACCGGCGAAGGCAAGACGCTCGTCGCGACGCTTCCGGTGTACCTGAACGCGCTGACGGGCCGCGGCGTGCACGTCGTGACGGTCAACGACTACCTCGCGCAGCGTGACGCCGAGTGGATGGCGCGCCTCTACAACTTCCTCGGTCTGTCGGTCGGCATCAACCTGTCCGGCATGGAGCACGAGCAGAAGCAGCAGGCTTACGCGGCCGACATCACGTACGGCACGAACAACGAGTTCGGCTTCGACTACCTGCGCGACAACATGGTCTACGAGACCGGCTCCCGCGTGCAGCGCTCGCTCAATTTCTCGGTGGTCGACGAGGTCGACTCGATCCTGATCGACGAAGCGCGTACGCCGCTGATCATCTCGGGCCAGGCCGAAGACCACACCGAGCTGTATGTGCGGATGAACGCGCTGCCGCCGCTGCTCGAGCGCCAGATCGGCGAGGAGAAGGCCGACGGCACGGGCGTCGAGAAGCCGGGCGACTACACGCTCGACGAGAAGTCGCGCCAGGTGTTCCTGACGGAATCGGGCCACGAGAAGGCCGAGCGCCTGCTCTCCGAATGGGGCCTGATCGGCGAGGGTGAAAGCCTGTACGCGCCGCAGAACATCACGCTGATGCACCATGTGTACGCGGCGCTGCGCGCGCACACGCTGTTCCACAAGGACCAGCACTACGTCGTGCAGAACGGCGAGGTGGTCATCGTCGACGAATTCACGGGCCGCCTGATGGCGGGCCGCCGCTGGTCCGACGGCCTGCACCAGGCGGTCGAGGCGAAGGAGCACGTGAAGATCCAGAGCGAGAACCAGACGCTCGCGTCGATCACGTTCCAGAACTACTTCCGGATGTACGCGAAGCTGGCGGGCATGACCGGCACCGCGGACACCGAAGCGTACGAATTCAACGAGATCTACGGCCTCGAAACGGTCGTGATCCCGACCAACCGTCCGCCGAAGCGGATCGACAAGCAGGACCAGATCTACAAGACGGCCAAGGAGCGCTACGACGCGGTGATCCGCGACATTCGCGAGTGCTACGAGCGCGGCCAGCCGGTGCTGGTCGGCACGACGTCGATCGAGAACTCCGAGCTGCTGTCGCACCTGCTGAAGCAGGCCGGGCTGCCGCACGAGGTGCTGAACGCGAAGCAGCACGCGCGCGAAGCGGCGATCGTTGCCGAGGCGGGCCGTCCGCAGCGCGTCACGATCGCGACCAACATGGCGGGCCGCGGTACCGACATCGTGCTCGGCGGCAATGCCGAGAAGCAGGCCGCGTTCATCGAGGCCGACGAGTCGATCCCGGCCGATGAAAAGGCGCGCCGCATCCAGCAGCTTCATGACGAGTGGGAAACGCTGCACGAGCAGGTGAAGGCCGCGGGCGGCCTGCACATCATCGGCACCGAGCGTCACGAATCGCGCCGGATCGACAACCAGCTGCGCGGCCGTGCGGGCCGCCAGGGCGATCCGGGCTCGTCGCGCTTCTACCTGTCGCTCGACGATCCGCTGCTGCGCATCTTCGCGGGCGACCGCGTGCGCTCGATCATGGACCGCCTGAAGATGCCCGAAGGCGAGGCGATCGAGGCCGGCATCGTCACGCGCTCGATCGAATCCGCGCAGCGCAAGGTCGAGGCGCGCAACTTCGACATCCGCAAGCAGCTGCTCGAATACGACGACGTGTCGAACGACCAGCGCAAGGTGATCTACCAGCAGCGCAACGAGCTGCTCGAAGCACACGACATCACCGAGACCATCACCGCGATGCGTCACAGCGTGATCGGCGAGGTGGTCCGCCAGTTCGTGCCGGCGGGCAGCATCGAGGAGCAGTGGGATGTCCCCGAGCTCGAGGAAGCGCTGCGCAACGACTGGCAGCTCGATCTCGCGGTCCAGGAAATGGTGAACGAGTCGTCGTCGATCACGGCCGACGAGATTCACGACGCGGTAACGACTTCGGCCAACGAGCAATACGAGTCGAAGGTCGCGCTGGTCGGCCGCGAATCGTTCAGCGCGTTCGAGCGTTCGGTGATGCTGCAGGCGGTCGACCGCCTGTGGCGCGAGCACCTCGCGGCGCTCGACCACCTGCGCCAGGGCATCCACCTGCGCGGCTATGCGCAGAAGAACCCGAAGCAGGAATACAAGCGCGAGGCATTCGAGCTGTTCGCCGCGATGCTCGAGGCGATCAAGCAGGAAGTCACGCGGATCGTGATGAACGTGCAGATCCAGTCGCCGGAGCAGCTCGAGGAAGCGGCCGAGCAGATCGAGGAGCGCGGCAGCGGCAATCTCGATAACGTCGAGTACCAGCATGCCGAGTTTGCCGAAGCCGGCGCGCCGGTAGCCGGCGGTGCGGCTGTCGCGGCTGCGACGGCCGAGATGGTCGGCAGCGCGATGACCCACAGCGGCCCTGGCGGCGAGATGCCGAAGGTCGGGCGCAACGATCCGTGCCCGTGCGGCAGCGGCAAGAAGTACAAGCACTGTCACGGCAAGCTGTCGTGATCGAAGGCGGCGCGCGATGAGCGCGCCGCGTCGTTTGTAGCGTTGATGGGTGTTAGTGAGTAGCGGCGGCCCGCGCGTGCGGCCGCCGGTTCGTTAAATCGATGCCGGCGCGCGCCGGCATTTTCCTTCCGGCAGGTGCTCCACATGGCTGTCAATTTTCCGTCGATCGATCCCGCCCAACTGCATCCCGTCGCCGGCGTCACGCTGGGCTGGGCGGAGGCGAACATTCGCAAGCCGAACCGCAAGGACGTGCTGGTCATTTCCGTCGAGGAAGGCGCGACGGTCGCGGGCGTGTTCACCGAGAACCGCTTCTGCGCCGCGCCCGTAACCGTGTGCCGCGAGCATCTGGCAAACGTGCGTGCTGGCGGCGCGGGCATCCGCGCGCTGGTCGTGAACACCGGCAATGCGAACGCGGGCACCGGCGAGCCGGGCCTCGCGCACGCACGCGAAACTTGTGCGGAACTTGCACGCCTCGCCGGCATCGAGCCGTCGCAGGTGCTGCCGTTCTCGACGGGCGTGATCCTCGAGCCGCTGCCGATCGACCGCCTGAAGGCCGGCCTGCCGGCTGCGCTCGCGAACCGCCAGGCCGCGCACTGGTACGACGCGGCGCAGGCGATCATGACGACCGACACGCTGCCGAAGGCGACGTCGCGTCAGGTGACGATCGACGGTCACACGGTCACGCTGACCGGCATCAGCAAGGGCGCGGGCATGATCAAGCCGAACATGGCAACGATGCTCGGCTTCCTCGCGTTCGATGCGAACGTCGCGCAGCCGGTGCTCGACGCACTCGTGAAGGAAGTGGCGGACCGCTCGTTCAACTGCATCACGATCGACGGCGATACGTCGACGAACGACTCGTTCATCCTGGTCGCGTCCGGCAAGAGCACGCTGCCGGCGATCACGTCGACCGATTCGCCCGCCTACGCGGCGCTGCGCGATGCCGTGACCGAAGTCGCGCAGGTGCTGTCGCAGCTGATCGTGCGCGACGGCGAAGGCGCGACGAAATTCATGACGGTGCAGGTCGAAGGCGGCAAGAGCGTCGCCGAATGCCGCCAGATCGCGTATGCGATCGGCCATTCGCCGCTCGTGAAGACCGCGTTCTACGCGTCGGACCCGAACCTCGGCCGCATTCTCGCGGCGATCGGCTATGCGGGCGTCACCGATCTCGACGTCGGCAAGATCGACCTGTATCTCGACGACGTGCTGGTCGCGAAAGCGGGCGGCCGCAACCCGGCCTACCAGGAAGAGGACGGCCAGCGCGTGATGAAGCAGAGCGAGATCACGATCCGCGTGCTGCTCGGCCGCGGCGACGCGCAGGCGACGATCTGGACGTGCGACCTGTCGCACGACTACGTGAGCATCAACGCAGACTACCGCTCCTGAAACGGGGGCGCACGACCATCATGGACAAGCTCGAACAGTTTCTGACGCGCGCGGAAGCGCTGCTCGGCCGGCTCGAGGCGATGCTGCCGCCGGCGCCGGCGGCCGTCGACTGGAACGCCGCGCACGCGTTCCGCTGGCGCAAGCGCCAGGGGCGCGGCTACCTGCAGCCGGTGCCGGCCGCATCGACGATCACGCTCGCCGACCTGCACAACATCGATCGCCAGAAGGCGCTGATCGAGCAGAACACGCGGCAGTTCGTGCAGCAGAAGCCGGCCAACAACGTGCTGCTGACGGGTGCGCGCGGCACCGGCAAGTCGTCGCTGATCAAGGCGTGCCTGAACGCGCACGCGCAGGACGGGCTGCGCCTGATCGAAGTCGACAAGGACGACCTGCACGATCTCGGCGACATCGTCGACCTGATCGCGCAGCGCGCCGAGCGCTTCATCGTGTTCTGCGACGACCTGTCGTTCGAGGAAGGCGAGTCGGGCTACAAGGCGCTGAAGGTCGCGCTCGACGGGTCGGTGGCCGCGCAATCGGACAACGTGCTGATCTACGCGACGTCGAACCGCCGCCATCTGCTGCCCGAGTACATGAGCGACAACGAGACGTACAAGCACCTGCCGGACGGTGAGATCCATCCGGGCGAAGTCGTCGAGGAGAAGATTTCGCTGTCCGAGCGCTTCGGCCTGTGGGTCAGCTTCTATCCGTTCAAGCAGGACGACTACCTCGGGATCGTCGCGCACTGGCTGCGCCATTTCGGCTGCGACCATGCGGAGATCGAAACGGCGCGCGGAGACGCGCTCGTTTGGGCGCTCGAGCGTGGTTCGCGCTCGGGGCGCGTCGCGTGGCAGTTCGCGCGCGACTGGTCGGGCCGCAAGGAGCAGGCATGAGCACGGACATCGCACAAGGCGCCGTGCACGCGCCCGACGGCCGCAAGGTGACCGAGGTCGCGGTCGGCATCATGGTGCAGCCGGACGGCCGGTATCTGCTCGCGCAGCGCCTGCTCGGCAAGCCGTATGAAGGCTATTGGGAGTTTCCGGGCGGCAAGCTGGAGGCCGGGGAAAGCGTCGAGGACGCGCTCGCGCGCGAACTGCACGAGGAACTCGGCATCGTCGTCACTGCGTGCCATCGCTGGCATACGCTCGAGCACGATTATCCGCACGCATACGTGCGGCTCTATTTCTGCAAGGTGACGGGCTGGACGGGCGAGCCGCACAGCAAGGAAGGGCAGGCGTTCGTCTGGCAGCACCTGCCGGTCGACGTCGCGCCGCTGTTGCCCGCGGCGCTGCCGATCCTGGAACTGCTCGCGAAGGACGAAGCGCAACGCTGATGTCAGGGGCCTGCCCGCACGGGCGGGCCCGCATCGCGATCACGCGGTCGGTGGTGCAGGGCCGCTCAGCTGTTGCGGTTGCCGTCCGTGCCGTCTTCCTCGGACAACGGAGCATCGTCCGAATTGCTGCCGATCCGATACTTTTCGGCTGCCCATGCGCCGAGATCGAGCTGCTTGCAGCGGGCGGAACAGAAGGGACGGAAGCGATTTTCAGGCGTCCAGCGCACTTCGGCGCCGCACGACGGACATTTCACAACGGTAACCATACGAGAACGTCGATTCGGCACTCGGCCGTTACAGATTGCACAGGGTCAGGTGGAACGGCACATCCATGTCGACCGCGCGTGGCCGCACGTCGCCGTCCTGCATCGTGAAGCGCACCCACAGCATGTACTTGTTCGCGCTCGCTTCGGGAATCACGCGCAATTCCGGCGCCACGCGCACCTGCATCAGTTGATAGCTCCGGCCGGAGAGCATCTGCTGGTAGCTGCCCTGCGTCGCCATCACCTTCGATGCCTGGCCCGATTCGCGCGCGAGGCGCAGCACGATCGCCACAGCGTCACGCAGCGGCAGCAGTGGCATGATCCACTTCGCGATGTCCTGACGCCGCTGTTCGGCAGGCCACTGCTGCCATGCGTAGTACGACGGCAGATCGAATTTGCACGTGCCACCCGGAATCACCGCGCGGCTGCGGATGCTCGCAAGCCATTCGTTGTCGACCAGATGCTGGCCGGTCTTGCCTTGCATTTGCGCGAGATTCGCGAGCGTCTGCTCGATTTCGCCGAGCACGGCTTCGAGCGCGTTCTGTTCGATGCCGGGATTGCCGCGAAACGGAGCGAGCGTCTGGCGCTGCCGCTCGAGCTCCTTCATCAGCTCCGATTTCAGGTCCGCACGGCCCGTTACTTCGGCGATCTCGAACAGCGTCGTCAGCGCGACATGATGTTCCCGCGCGTCCTCTTGAGCCAAAAAGAACGCGAAGCGCTCGAACAGGTCTTCGAGGCGCAGCAACGTGCGAATTCGCTCATTGAACGGATACTCGTAAAGGATCAAGCGCGCTCGCCTCTTGCGTAGGGAATGAAACAATGCAGGACATTCTAATGCGCACTGTCTACCCTGGCCAAGCGCCAATTTCGTACGCCATCGCGCGCGCGGCGCATGCGCGACGCCGCGATGCGGCGATCACTTTTCGTCTGACGAGTACGCGAGATAGCGCTGGTGCAGCACATCGACCTCCGCGGCGAGCGCAGCGGGCGTCGTCGCATCGTTGACGATCACGTCGTCGGCTGCGGCGAGACGCGCGTCGCGCGTCGCTTGCCGCGCGACGATCGCCTCGACCTGCTCGCGTGTGAATGCGTTGCGCCGCATCACGCGCGCAATCTGGGTTTCGACGTCGCAATCGACGACGAGCACGCGATCGACCCGCGCCTTCCAGTTGCCTGACTCGACGAGCAGCGGGACCACGTACATCACGTACGCGCCTTGCGCTTCCCGGCCTTCGCGGTCGGTTTCCGCGCGGATCAGCGGATGCGTGATCGCTTCGAGGCGACGCCGTGCCGCGTCGTCGCTGAAGATCAGCGTGCGCATCTTCGCGCGGTCGAGCGAGCCGTCCGCCGCGACGAAATCCGCACCGAACGCCTTCGCGATCGCCGGCATCGCGAGCCCGCCGGGCGCGGTGATGCGATGGGCGATCAGGTCGGTGTCGACGATCGACGCGCCGCGGGCCGCGAACAGGTCCGCGACCGTGGTCTTGCCGCTGCCGATCCCGCCGGTGAGTCCTACTGCAAACATGTCAGCCTCCAAGCGCCGAATAGAAAGGGGTGCCGAAGAACAGCGTCGCGGCACCGCCAGCCGCTAGAAACGGGCCGAACGGAATCGGCTCTTCGAAACGCATGCGGCCGCGCCACGTCGCGACGAGCCCGACGATCGCGCCCGTCACCGCCGCGAACAGCACGACCTGCGGCAGCGCGGCCCAGCCCATCCACGCACCGAGCGCGGCAAGCAGTTTCAGGTCGCCGAAGCCGATCCCTTCGATGCCGCGCAGCCACTTGAACAGCCAATAGATCGACCACAGGAACAGGTAGCCGGCCATCGCGCCGATCACGGCCGCGCGCAGCGACGTGAACGTGCCGCCGAGATTCAGCGCGAGCCCGGCCCACAGGAGCGGCAGCGTCATCGAATCGGGCAGGTAGCCGGTCCGGATGTCGATCGCGCTCATCGCGAGCAGCGCGGCGCACAGGCCGAATGCGGCGAGCGCGGCGAAGGTCGGCCCGAATGTCGAGAGCGAGCCGGCGGCGAGCAGCGAGCCCGCCAGTTCGATCAGCGGGTAGCGTATGCCGATTGCGTGGCCGCACTGACGGCAGCGTCCGCGTTGCAGCAGGTAGCTGACGAGCGGGATGTTTTCCCATGCCCGCAGCACGTGGCCGCAATGCGGGCACGCACTGCGCGGATGCCACAGATCGTAGCGCGGCGGGTAGCCGTCGTCGTCGGGCTCTGCGCTCGCGCCCGTTGCTTCGGCGACTTCTGTCCGCCACGCGCGCTCCATCATCACGGGCAGCCGGTGAACGACGACGTTGACGAAGCTGCCGATGCAGAGTCCGAACACGGCGGCGAACGCATACTGCGCGGCAGGCGGCAGCATTGCCAGCACGGGCAACGCGGGGGCGGCAGACAGGGGCATGGGCATCATGTAGCGGGTCGATCGGGCTAAAAGGCGACAGATTCGGTTGCGATGCTACACCACGTTGCCGAGCTGAAGGATGGGCAGGTACATCGCGACGACCAGGCTGCCCACCAGCGCGCCCAGCACGATCACGATCAGTGGCTCGCCGAGCGCGGCGAGCGTATCGAGATGCGCATCGAGCTGGCGTTCGCACAGCGTCGCGATGTCGACGAGCATCGTGTCGAGCGCGCCGGTTTCTTCCGCGACGGCGATCGGCTGGACGACATCGTCCGGGAAGCAGCCGGCCGCCTGCATCGCGTCGGCAAGACGCGCGCCGTGCAGCACGCGCGCGGCGATGCGCGCGGTGGCCTGCTCGTAGACGGGATGGCCGGCCGTGCGTTCGAGCGTTGCGAACGCATCCGCGAGCGGCACGCCGGCGCCGAGCAATGTCGCGAGCGAACGGCACCATCGCGCGGCGGCGAACCGGCTCAACGCACTGCCGACGAGCGGCATGCGCAGCAGTGCGCGGGCGCACGCGAACCGCGCGGCGGGCAG
>NZ_JAAGPL010000084.1:0-35389 GCF_017104785.1 Burkholderia sp. Ac-20353
CCGCGGCGCGGCCGCCGGTTCGCCGCGCTGCGCGGCCGCGCGCGCATTCGCGAGCATCGACGAGAAGCCGACGATCGTCGTGAGCGGCGTGCGCAGGTCGTGCGAGATCGCCGACAGCAGCGAGTTGCGCAGCCGCTCCGACTCCATGCTGACAAGCGCGTCGCGCGCGATCTCCACGTAGTGCACGCGCTCGAGCGCGAGCGCGATCTGCGCGGCGAACGCATCGAGCATCCGCTGCTGCTCGGGCACCTCGAGCTCGCGCGCATCGTTCGACACGACCGCGAGCACGCCGCGCGTGCGCATCGGCGCCTTCAGCGGCAGATACAGCGCGGTCGTCGCGGGCAGCGTGTCGGTGCCGTGGCCGGCCGGCTTCTGCTGGTCGTACACCCACTGGCCGACGTCGTTGTCGAGGTCGGGGCCCGTCAGCGTGACGGTCGCATCCGGCTCCTCGATCTTCTGCTGCACCTTGTCCGCGCTGTCGGGCAGCAGGATCGCGACGCGCGCGCGGAACACCTCGCTCACGTGCCGGCCGCCGATCTCGACGATCTGCTCGGTCGTCAGCGCCGCGGCCAGCTCGCGCGCCATCGCGTACATCGCGCCCGTGCGGCGTTCGCGCCGCTGCGCGACGCTCGCCTGGCGGGTCAGCGTCGACGTCAGGTGGCTGATCACGAGCGACGTCAGCAGCATCCCGAAGAAGGTCAGCAGGTATTGCGTGTCGCTGACCGAGAACGACATGCGCGGCGGCACGAAGAAGAAATCGAACGCGGCGACCGACAGGAACGACTGCAGCACGCCCGGCCCGCGCCCGAGGCGCACGGCCGAGAACACGACACCGAGCAGGTACAGCATCACGAGGTTGGTCAGGTCGAGCCGCTCGGACACGACATTCGCGACCACGGTGATCGCCGCGCAGATCGCGGCCGCATACGCGTAATGGCGCGGCGGCGAGCGATGGCCGCCGAGGCTCGCGAACGCGTCGCGCCAGTCGCGCGCGCGCGCGTCGAGCGGAGCCGCGCGCACCTCGTCGCTCGCCGATGCGCGGATCAGCATCAGGTCGACATCGCCCGCGCGCTCCGCGAGCTTCTCGCCGAACGGCCGCGCGATCCAGCGCGCGATGCCCGTCTTCTGCGAGCCGCCCGCGACGACCTTCGACACGTTGCGCACCTTCGCATAGCCGATCAGCGCGGCCACCGCGTCGCTGCCGGCAAGCGTCGCCGTCTCCGCGCCGAGCTCGGCCGCGAGCTTCAGCGCGTTCAGCGTGCGCTCGCGCTGCGCGTCGGGCAGGCGCTGCAGCTTCGGCGTCTCCACGTAGACCGCGATCCAGTCGGCCTTCAGGCTCGCGGCGAGCCGCGCGGCCGCACGCACGAGCGTCGGCGCCTCGGCCCCCGGCCCGACGCACACGAGCAGCCGCTCGCGTGCCTGCCAGATGCGCTGGATCGAGCGGTCGGCGCGGTATTCGCGCATCTGCGCGTCGACGCGGTCCGCGGTGCGTCGCAGCGCGAGCTCGCGCAGCGCGATCAGGTTGCCCTTGCGGAAGAAGTTGCGCACCGCGCGCTCGGCCTGCTGCGCGAGATAGACCTTGCCGTCGCGCATCCGCGCGAGCAGCTCCTCGGCGGGCAGGTCGACGAGCGTCACCTCGTCGGCCGCGTCGAACACGCGGTCGGGCACGGTTTCCCATACGCGGATGCCGGTGATCGCGCCGACCACGTCGTTCAGGCTCTCGAGATGCTGGACATTGACGGTCGTATAGACGTCGATCCCCGCGTCGAGCAGCTCGTACACGTCCTGCCAGCGCTTCAGGTGGCGGGCGCCCTGCACGTTCGAGTGCGCGAGCTCGTCGACGAGGATCAGTTCGGGCTTGCGCGCGAGCGCCGCATCGAGATCGAATTCGGCGAGCTTGCGGCCGCGGTATTCGAGCCGCGCGAGCGGCAGCACGTCGAGGCCGTCGAGCAGTGCGGCGGTTTCGCTGCGGCCGTGGGTTTCGACGATGCCGACGACGACGTCGACGCCGTCCTGCCTGCGCTGGCGCGCGGCCTGCAGCATCGCGTAGGTCTTGCCGACGCCGGCGGACGCGCCGAAGAAGATCTTGAGCTGGCCGCGCCGCTGCTTTTCTTCGTCACGCTGCAGCTTGTCGAGGAGTTGGTCGGGATCTGGGCGGTTCATGCGTGTGGATGGCAGCGCACGTCAATCGGCGCGTGTACGAGCATTGTTGATCCAAATCGCCATAAAAGGCAAAGACGGCGCAAGCGCGCCGCCGGGCGGTGGCGGATCCCGCGCGGCGCAGTGCCGCGCGGGATGCCGGGTATCGCGGGTATCGCGGGTGCCGTGCCGCGCTCAGTGCGCGGCCTGGGCCGCGTCGAGCGCGAGGTTCAGCTTCAGCACGTTCACGCGCGGCTCGCCGAGCACGCCGAACTGGCGGCCCGCCGTATTCGCGGCGACGAGCTGCGCGACCGCGTCCGGCGACAGCTTGCGCGCCTTCGCGACGCGCTCGACCTGGTAGGCCGCCGCGGCCGGCGTGATCTCCGGATCGAGCCCGCTCGCGGACGCGGTCACGAGGTCGATCGGCACCGGCTTCGACATGTCGGTGCCCGCGTCGCGCAGCGCGGCGATGCGCGCCTTCACCTGGTCGGCGAGCGACGGGTTCAGCGGGCCGAGGTTCGAGCCGCCCGAGTTGGTCGCGTTGTACGGCATCGGCGAGGTTGCCGACAGGCGGCCCCAGAAGTACTTCGGCGTGTCGAACTGCTGGCCGATCAGCGCGGAGCCGACCACCTTGCCGTCCTTTTCGATCAGGCTGCCGTTGGCCTGCGACGGAAACGCGGCCTGGCCGAACACGGTCATCACGGCGGGATACGCGAGCCCCGTCACCGCGGTCAGCACGACGAAGATCACGATCAGCGGACGAATCAACGATTTCATGGTGAATTCCCCTCAGGCCCAGCCGAGTGCGGCGAGCGTCATGTCGATCAGCTTGATGAACGGGAACGGCAGCAGCACGCCGCCGAGGCCGTACACCAGCAGGTTGCGGCGCAGCAGCGACGCGGCGCCGAGCGGACGGTACTTGACGCCCTTCAGCGCGAGCGGGATCAGCGCGACGATGATCAGCGCGTTGAAGATCACCGCCGACAGGATCGCGGATGCCGGCGAGCTCAGGTGCATGATGTCGAGCACCTTCAGCTGCGGATAGGTCGTCACGAACGCGGCCGGGATGATCGCGAAGTACTTCGCGATGTCGTTCGCGATCGAGAACGTCGTCAGCGAGCCGCGCGTCATCAGCATCTGCTTGCCGATCTCGACGATCTCGATCAGCTTCGTCGGGTTCGAGTCGAGGTCGACCATGTTGCCGGCTTCCTTCGCCGCCTGCGTGCCGCTGTTCATCGCGACCGCGACGTCGGCCTGCGCGAGCGCCGGCGCGTCGTTGGTGCCGTCGCCCGTCATCGCGACGAGGCGCCCTGCCGCCTGGTGCTCGCGAATCGTCGCGAGCTTCGCCTCCGGCGTCGCTTCCGCGAGGAAGTCGTCGACGCCCGCTTCCGCCGCGATCGCCGCCGCGGTCAGCCGGTTGTCGCCCGTCACCATCACGGTCTTGATGCCCATCTTGCGCAGTTCCGCGAAGCGCTCCTTGATGCCGCCCTTCACGATGTCCTTCAGCTCGATCACGCCGAGCACGCGTGCCGCGCCTTCGTGCAGCTCCGCGACCACGAGCGGCGTGCTGCCGCGGCGTGCGACTTCGTCGACCGCGCGGCGCACTTCTTCCGGAAAGCGGCTGCCGTGCGTCTCGACGTAGCGCTTGATCGCGTCGGCCGCACCCTTGCGGATCTCGCGGTGCGGCGCCCCGGAGGCAGTCCCCTCGGGGGACAAGTCGACGCCGCTCATCCGCGTCTGCGCGGAAAAGCCGATGAACGTCGCATGCAGTTGCGCCATGTCGCGCTGGCGGATGTTGAAGCGCTCCTTCGCGAGCACGACAATGCTGCGGCCTTCCGGCGTCTCGTCGGCGAGCGACGACAGCTGCGCGGCGTCCGCCAACGCTTCCTCGGTCACGCCCGGCGCCGGCACGAAGGTCGACGCCTGGCGGTTGCCGAGCGTGATCGTGCCGGTCTTGTCGAGCAGCAGCACGTCGACGTCACCTGCCGCTTCCACCGCACGGCCCGACGTCGCGATCACGTTCGCCTGCATCATCCGGCTCATCCCGGCCACGCCGATCGCGGACAGCAGGCCGCCGATCGTCGTCGGGATCAGGCACACGAGCAGCGCGACGAGCGCGGTGATCGTCACCACGTGACCGGACTTCATCGCGTCGACCGAGAACATCGAGAACGGCAGCAGCGTCGCGGTCGCGAGCAGCATCACGATCGTCAGCGCGACCAGCAGGATCGTCAGCGCGATCTCGTTCGGCGTCTTCTTGCGCTTCGCGCCTTCGACCATCGCGATCATCCGGTCGAGGAACGCCTCGCCGGGGTTCGCGGTGACCTTCACGACGATCCAGTCGGACAGCACGCGCGTGCCGCCCGTCACCGACGAGAAGTCGCCGCCCGATTCGCGGATCACCGGCGCGGATTCGCCGGTGATCGCCGATTCGTCGACCGACGCGACGCCGTCGACCACCTCGCCGTCGGCCGGGATCACGTCACCGGCCTCGACGAGCACGACGTCGCCACGGCGCAGCTCGGTCGCGGTCGTGATGCGGATCGGCGACTTCGGATGCGGCTCGTTGAGCTTCTTCGCCATCACGTCTTTCTTCGCGCTGCGCAGCGACGCGGCCTGCGCCTTCGAGCGGCCTTCGGCGAGCGCCTCCGCGAAGTTCGCGAACAGCACCGTGAACCACAGCCACAGCGCGATCGCGAGGATGAAGCCGGCCGGCGCCTCGGCCTGGCCGACGAGCGCGGCGATCCACAGGACCGTCGTCAGGATGCTGCCGACGTACACGCAGAACATCACCGGATTGCGGAACTGCGTGCGCGGCGTGAGTTTCTTGAACGACTCCACGATCGCCGGGCGCAAGAGCGCCGGATCGAACATGGAGCGGGTTGCGGAATGTTGAGTCATTGCGATCTCTTCAATGCCTTTTGTTTGTCAGCGCGCCGCTCAGGCGCCCAGCCACATCATCAGGTGCTCGACGCCGGGCCCGAGCGCGAGCGCAGGCACGTAGGTCAGCGCGCCGACCAGCACCACCGTGCCGAGCAGCAGCACGACGAACAGCGGACCGTGCGTCGGCAGCGTGCCGCTCGTCGCCGCGATGCGCTTCTTCGCGGCGAGCGAGCCCGCGATCGCGAGCACCGGCACGATCGTGCCGAAGCGGCCGAACCACATCGCGATCGCCGTCATCCAGTTGTAGAACGGCGTGCCGACCGTCAGGCCCGCGAACGCGCTGCCGTTGTTGTTCGCGGCCGAGCTGAACGCGTACAGGATTTCCGAGAAGCCGTGCGGGCCCGGGTTCGCGATGCCGGCACGGCCTGCATCCGCGAGCACCGCGATCGACGTGCCGACCAGCACCAAGAGCGGCGTGAGCAGCACGACGATCGACACCATCTTCATCTCGTACGCCTCGATCTTCTTGCCGACGTATTCGGGCGTGCGGCCGATCATCAGGCCGGCGACGAACACCGCGAGCAGCGCGAACACGAGCATCCCGTAGAGGCCCGAGCCGACCCCGCCGAACACCACTTCGCCAAGCTGGATCAGCAGCATCGGCACGAGGCCACCGAGCGGCGTCAGCGAGTCGTGCATCGTGTCGACCGCGCCGCACGACGCAGCCGTCGTCGCGACCGTGAAGATGCTGCTCTGCGCGATGCCGAAGCGCGTCTCCTTGCCTTCCATGTTGCCGCCCGACTGCAGCGCGCCCGCCGACTGGTCGACGTGCAGTGCTTTGAGCGTCGGGTTGCCGGCCTGCTCGGCGCCGACCTCGACGCCGACCGCGAGCGCAAACGCGACCGTCATCGCGGCCAGCACCGCGATGCCCTGCCGGCGGTCGCCGATCATCCTGCCGAACACGAGGCACAGGGCCGCCGGAATGATCAGGATCGCGAAGATCTGCACGAAGTTCGCGAACGGCGTCGGGTTCTCGTACGGATGCGCGGAGTTCGCGTTGAAGAAGCCGCCACCGTTGGTGCCGAGCATCTTGATCGCTTCCTGCGACGCGACCGGGCCCATCGCGAGCGTCTGCTTCGTGAGCTGGGTCGGCACCGTCACCGGGTTGCCCTTGTCGTCCTTGACCGGGTTGCCCTGCGCGTCCAGCTTCGGCGCCGCATAGGTGCTCGTCTGCAGCGCCGGCACGTCCTCGTAAGCCTTCATGTTCTGGATCACGCCCTGGCTGATCAGCAGCGCAGCGATGATCGCCGACAGCGGCACGAGCACGTAGAGCGTCACGCGCGTCACGTCGACCCAGAAGTTGCCGATCGTCTGCGCGGTATGGCGCGCGAAGCCGCGGATCAGCGCGATCACGACGACGATGCCGGTGGCCGCGGACAGGAAGTTCTGCACGGTGAGGCCGAGCATCTGCGTCAGGTAGCTGACCGTCTGCTCGGGCGTGTAGTCCTGCCAGTTCGTGTTGGTGACGAAGCTGACGGCCGTATTGAACGCGCCGTCGACCGTCATCGCGCCGAACTGCTGCGGGTTGCCGGGCAGCAGGGCCTGCAGGCGCAGCAGCCCGTACAGGAACAGCGCGCCGAGCGCGTTGAACGCGATCGTCGCGATCGCGTATTGCTTCCAGCTCATTTCGCGATCGGCATCGACGCCGGCGATGCGATACAGGATGCGCTCGAGCGGGCCGAGCACGCGCACGACGCGCGAGCTGCCGTCCATCACCGCGGACAGGTAGCGCGCGACCGGCACGGCCGCCGCCAGCAGGACGACGATGAACAGCAGCGACTGGAACAAATTGTTCGCGTTCATTCGATGTCCTCCGCGCGCAGCAGCGCATAGACGAGATACGCGAACAGCAAGGCGGTCGAAGCACCCGCCAACCACAGCATCCAGGTCATGCTCGCCCCCCGCGGCCGTATTGCGCAAGCTTCTCGCAACCGGCGATCAAGCCAGCGATCAGTGCCGTGAACAGCACGAGACCGCCGATGAAAACCGCATCCATTTTGGTGTTCTCCGTCGTCGAAATCAGACGACTAGAACCTTATTGGAACGCGCGTAAAGGACGGGTCAAAGGTGTCGGGACAGGTGTAAAAAACGCGTAAACGGATGGGCGGGGACAGGCAGGAACAGGCGGGACAGGCGGCGCCGCAGCGCCGCCCGGGAGTCGCGCGCCGGCGGCAAGGCCGGCGCGGCAGGGTCAGGGAACGAGGATCGTCGAGCCGGTCGTCTTGCGCGCCTCGAGGTCGGCATGCGCACGCGCGACTTCCGCGAGCGGATAGCGCTGGTTGATGCTGGTCTTCACGTTGCCCGACAGGATCACGTCGAACAGTTCCGCGGCGGCCGCCTCGAGGTCCGCGCGTTTCGCGATGTACGAGAACAGCGTCGGCCGCGTGAAGAACAGCGAGCCGCGCGACGAGAATTCCTTCGAGTCGATCGGCGGCAGCGGGCCCGACGCGTTGCCGAAGCTGACGAAATACCCGAGCGGCGCGAGGCAGTCGAGCGAGCCGACGTAGGTATCCTTGCCGATCGAATCGTAGACGACCGGCACGCCCGCGCCGTTCGTGATCTCCTTCACGCGCTGCGTGAAGTTCTCGCGCGTGTAGACGATCGGGTGGTCGCAGCCGTGCGCCTTCGCGAGCTCGGCCTTCTCGTCGGAACCGACCGTGCCGATCACGGTCGCGCCGAGCGCCTTCGCCCACTGGCACACGAGCAGGCCGACGCCGCCCGCCGCCGCGTGGATCAGGATCGTGTCGCCGGCCTTCACCGGATACGTGCGGCGCAACAGGTAATGTGCGGTCAGGCCCTGCAGCATCACCGATGCCGCGTCGTCGTAGCTGATCCCGTCCGGCAGCCTGACGAGGCGCTCGGCGGGCATCACGCGCTCCTGCGCGTACGCGCCCGGCGGCTGCCCGACATAGGCGACGCGATCTCCCGGCTTGAACGCGGTCACACCGGCGCCGACCGCCGTCACCTCGCCCGCCGCCTCCATCCCGAGGCCGCCCGGCAGCGGCTGCGGATAAAGGCCCGTGCGGAAATACACGTCGATGTAGTTGAGCCCGACCGCGTGCTGCGTGATACGGACTTCGCCCGCCTGTGGCTCGCCGACCTCGACGTCGACCCACTTCATCACTTCGGGGCCGCCTGCTTGGTCGTATCGGATTGCTTTCGGCATCGTTTCGCTCCTCGTCTTCGTCTGTTGTAGGGGGACAATCCGGGTTCGGCGATGCGGCGCGCCCGGCTCCGGCCATTGGCCGGACGGGCCGCGCATCGCGACGCACGATTCTCGCGCGTCGCGGCGATCCGTGCATTGCCCTGCCGTCAGCAGGGACAATCAAGGGCAATGCGTGCGGCCCCACCCTGCCAGTCGCACCTACGCGACCTCCGCCATCTTCCGCATCAGGTCGTCGAGCAGCATCCGCGCAGTCGCGACGTTGGTCGCGCACGGCACGTTGTGCACGTCGCACGCACGCACGAGCGCGGTGATGTCCGGGTCGTGCGGCTGCGCGGTCATCGGGTCGCGCAGGAACACGACGATGTCGACCCGGCCCTCGGCCAGCTCGGCGCCGATCTGCAGGTCGCCGCCGAGCGGCCCCGACAGCTTGCGCTCGACTTCGAGGCCGTGCGCGGCCGCGATGCGGCCGCCCGTCGTGCCGGTCCCGACCAGCCGGCAGTGCGCGAGCGTCGCGCGGTATTCGCCCGCGAGTGCAACGATCTCGTCCTTCTTCGCGTCGTGCGCAATCAGTGCGATGCGGGGTGTGCTCATCTGCAGATCCTTCGTCGTTCGATGTGTTGTCGTTGAAAAAGCCGGCGGCGCGGCTGCCCGTCAGAACGTGCCGGGATAAGCGCCGCCGTCGAGCAGCCAGTTCTGCCCGGTGATGTAGCTCGCGTGCACGCTGCACAGGAACGCACACGCAGCGCCGAATTCTTCGCGCGTGCCGAGGCGCCCCGCGGGAATCTCCTGCGCGCGCCGCGCGCGCATTTCGTCGACCGTCACGCCCTTCGCCTGCGCCGACGCGGCGAGCGTCGTCGCGATCCGGTCGGTGTCGAACAGGCCCGGCAGCAGGTTGTTGACGGTCACGTTGTGCGCGGCGACCTTGCGCGCGAGCCCGGCAACGAAGCCCGTCAGCCCGGAGCGCGCGCCGTTCGACAGCGCGAGCACGTCGATCGGCGCCTTCACGGCCGAGCTCGTGATGTTGACGATCCGGCCGAAGCGGCGCGCGATCATCCCGTCGACGGTCGCGCGGATCAGCTCGATCGGCGTCAGCATGTTCGCTTCGAGCGCGCGAATCCAGTCATCGTGCGAGAAATCCCGGAAGTCGCCCGGCGGCGGGCCGCCCGCATTCGTCACGAGAATGTCCGGCTGCGGGCACGCGGCGAGCGCGGCCGCGCGCCCGTCCGGCGTCGTGATGTCGCACGCGACAGCGGTCACGGTCACATCCGCCCCGGCGCGGATCTCCTCCGCCGTCTCCTCCAGCGTGTCGCGCGTGCGCGCGACGATCACGAGGTTCACGCCCTCGGCGGCCAGCGCTTCCGCGCAGCCGCGCCCGAGGCCCTTGCTTGCCGCGCACACGAGCGCGGTCTTTCCTGCGATGCCGAGATCCATCGTCGATATCCGTTGGTTGCAGCACGCCGGCCGGTGCCCCGTTCGCGCCGATGATCAGCGTCAATCGACGTCAATCGACGTCAATCTGACGCGAACGTCCGCGGGCGGCGCGCGGGCGCGGGTTGTCGGTCAGACATCGATAATATCCGGATCGCGCGAGCCGTCTTGGTAAACTTGCGTCCATTCGCGCAGTCGGGCCCGTCGCCCGGCCGCGCCCCCCGATCCCCTTTTGCCCCAGGGCGCCCCCGTCATGAAACAGGACAGCCGTTTCCCGAATCTCTTCATCCTCGATCACCCGCTGATCCAGCACAAGCTGACCCACATGCGCGACAAGGACTCGTCGACGCGCACGTTCCGCGAACTGCTGCGCGAGATCACGCTGCTGATGGGCTACGAGATCACCCGCAACCTGCCGATTACGACCAAGCGGGTCGAAACGCCGCTCGTCGAGTTCGACGCGCCGGTGATCGCCGGCAAGAAGCTCGCGATCGTGCCCGTGCTGCGCGCGGGCATCGGGATGTCGGATGGCCTGCTCGAGCTCGTCCCGTCGGCGCGTGTCGGCCACATCGGCGTCTATCGCGCGGAAGACCACCGCCCGGTCGAATACCTCGTGCGCCTGCCGGATCTCGAAGACCGGATCTTCATCCTGTGCGACCCGATGGTCGCGACCGGCTACTCGGCCGTACACGCGGTCGACGTGCTGAAGCGCCGCAACGTGCCGGCCGCGAACATCATGTTCGTCGCGCTCGTCGCCGCGCCGGAAGGCGTGCAGGTGTTCCAGGACGCGCATCCGGACGTGAAGCTGTACGTCGCGTCGCTCGACTCGCACCTGAACGAACACGCGTACATCGTGCCGGGGCTCGGCGACGCGGGCGACCGCCTGTTCGGCACGAAGAACTGACGGGCCGGCCGTCCGGTGTACGGCCCGTCCGGCGAACCGGGGGCCGGCCATCCGGCCATCCGCCGGTTTCGCGGCGGCCGGTCCCGGCCATCCGGCCATGCTGAACGGCCCCAAGCGGACGCCCGCCGCGTGATAAAATCTCGCTCCACTCGACACGCGCGGCCCCCGCGGCTTCACGCCCGCCCGAACGGCCGCCGATTCAACGACACATTGGCTTAAACGCCCGCGCAACGCGCCCGGGCGACGGAGAAACGTATGGCTGGTCACTCGAAATGGGCCAACATCAAGCATAAGAAGGCTGCGGCCGATGCGAAGCGCGGCAAGATCTGGACCCGCCTGATCAAGGAAATTCAGGTCGCGGCGCGCCTCGGCGGCGGCGACATCGGCTCGAACCCGCGCCTGCGTCTCGCAGTCGACAAGGCGGCCGACGCGAACATGCCGAAGGACAACGTGAAGCGCGCGATCGATCGCGGCGTTGGCGGCGCGGACGGCGCGAACTACGAGGAAATCCGCTACGAAGGCTACGGCATCAGCGGCGCGGCGATCATCGTCGACACGCTGACCGACAACCGCACCCGTACGGTCGCGGAAGTGCGCCACGCGTTCTCGAAGTTCGGCGGCAACATGGGCACCGACGGCTCGGTCGCGTTCATGTTCGATCACGTCGGCCAGTTCCTGTTCGCGCCGGGCACGTCGGAAGACGCGCTGATGGAAGCGGCGCTCGAGGCGGGCGCGAACGACGTCAACACGAACGACGACGGCTCGATCGAAGTGCTGTGCGACTGGCAGGAATTCTCGAAGGTGAAGGACGCGCTGGACGCCGCCGGCTTCAAGGCGGAACTCGCCGAAGTGACGATGAAGCCGCAGAACGAAGTCGAATTCACCGGCGACGACGCGGTGAAGATGCAGAAGCTCCTGGACGCGCTCGAGAACCTCGACGACGTGCAGGACGTGTACACGAACGCCATCGTCGTCGAGGAATGAGATGCCTGCCGCCGTGCTTCGTTCGCGGCGGCGGCCCGACCGATACCGCGGCCGGCGCGCCTGAGCGTGCCGGCCGCCCTGTTTTCTAGTCTGCGGGGAATCCCATGAAACTACTCGTCGTCGGTTCCGGCGGTCGCGAACATGCGCTGGCGTGGAAGCTCGCGCAGGCGCCGCGCGTCCAGATGGTCTACGTCGCGCCCGGCAATGGCGGCACGGCGCAGGACGAGCGTCTGAAGAATATCGACATCACGTCGCTCGACGCGCTCGCCGATTTCGCGGAAAGCGAAGGCGTCGCGTTCACGCTCGTCGGCCCGGAAGCGCCGCTCGCGGCCGGCATCGTCAACCTGTTTCGCGCGCGCGGCCTGAAGATCTTCGGCCCGACCCGCGAAGCGGCGCAGCTCGAAAGCTCGAAGGATTTCGCGAAGGCGTTCATGAAGCGCCATAACATCCCGACCGCCGACTACGAAACCTTCTCCGACGCAGCGGCCGCGCATGCGTACATCGACGCGAAGGGTGCGCCGATCGTCGTCAAGGCCGACGGTCTCGCCGCGGGCAAGGGCGTCGTCGTCGCGATGACGCTGGAAGAAGCGCACGAAGCCGTCGACATGATGCTGTCGGGCAACAAGCTCGGCGATGCCGGCGCGCGCGTCGTGATCGAGCAGTTCCTCGACGGCGAGGAAGCGAGCTTCATCGTGATGGTCGACGGCAAGCATGCGCTGGCGCTGGCTTCCAGCCAGGACCACAAGCGCCTGCTCGACGAGGACCGCGGCCCGAACACGGGCGGCATGGGCGCGTATTCCCCTGCCCCGATCGTCACGCCGCAGATGCACGCGCGCGTGATGCGCGAGATCATCATGCCGACCGTGCGCGGGATGGAGAAGGACGGCATCCGCTTCACGGGCTTCCTGTACGCAGGCCTGATGATCGACAAGGAAGGCAATCCGCGCACGCTCGAATTCAACTGCCGGATGGGCGACCCGGAAACGCAGCCGATCATGGCGCGCCTGAAGAGCGATTTCTCGAAGGTCGTCGAGCAGGCGATCGCGGGCACGCTCGACACGGTCGAGCTCGACTGGGACCGCCGCACCGCGCTCGGCGTCGTGCTGGCCGCGCACGGCTATCCGGACGCGCCGCGCAAGGGCGACCGCATCAACGGCATCCCGGCCGAGACCGAGCAGGCGGTGACGTTCCACGCAGGCACGACGCTCGACGGCGACAAGCTGACGACGGCGGGCGGCCGCGTGCTGTGCGTGGTCGGCCTCGCCGATTCGGTGCGCGAAGCGCAGCAGCATGCGTACGACGTGATCAACCAGATCAATTTCGAAGGCATGCAGTACCGCCGCGACATTGGCTACCGCGCGCTGAACCGCAAGAGCGCGTGACGTTGGCAACCGGCGCCGCCTGTCGCGGCGGCGCCCTCCTCTGCCGGGGTTCGATAGAATGCCCGGCAGATGCTTTTTTATGCACACCCTTTTCCGAAGGGGGCATCCAGTCCTGACATGACCGATTCGACCTACGACGTGGCGCGCGTGCGCACGTACCTTCAAGGCTTGCAGACGCGCATCGCCGACGCGCTCGGCGCACTCGACGGCACGCCGCTCGCGACCGACACGTGGCAGCGCGCGCCCGGCGAACGCCTGCGCGGCGGCGGCTGCACGCGCATCCTCGAGGACGGACAGGTGTTCGAGCGCGCGGGCATCGGCTTTTCCGACGTTTCGGGCGATGCGCTGCCGCCGTCGGCGAGCGCGGCGCGCCCGCAGCTCGCGGGCCGCGGCTTCGAGGCGATCGGCGTGTCGCTCGTGCTGCACCCGCGCAATCCGTACTGCCCGACCGTGCACATGAACGTGCGGATGCTGATCGCAACGAAGCCCGGCGAGGAGCCGGTGTTCTGGTTCGGTGGCGGCATGGATCTGACACCGATTTACGGCTTCGAGGACGACGCGCGGCACTTCCACCAGACCTGCAAGGACGCGCTCGATCCGTTCGGTGCGGACCTCTACCCGCGCTTCAAGAAGTGGTGCGACGAGTATTTCTTCCTGAAGCACCGCAACGAAGCGCGCGGGATCGGCGGGATCTTCTTCGACGATTTCGCGGAGCCCGGTTTCGAACGCGCGTTCGAGATGATGCAGAGCGTCGGCGATGCGTTCCTCGCCGCGTATCTGCCGATCGTCGAGCGCCGCCGCGACACGCCTTACGGCGAGCGCGAGCGTGCGTTCCAGGCGTATCGGCGCGGCCGCTATGTCGAATTCAACCTCGTATTCGACCGCGGCACGCACTTCGGCCTGCAAAGCGGCGGCCGGACCGAGTCGATCCTGATGTCGATGCCGCCCGTCGCGAACTGGCGCTACAACTGGCAGCCCGAGCCGGGCTCGCCGGAAGCGCGCCTGTACAGCGACTTCATCGTGCCGCGCGACTGGGTCTGAGCCCCGCACGCCACGGTAACGACTGCAACAACCGTAACAATCGCAACGAAAAGGACCCGTTTCTGGACACCACCGCCCGACCCGCCCCGCTGCCGCGCCCGCTCTTGCGTCGCATTGGCCTGCTGGGTGGCACGTTCGACCCGATCCACGACGGCCACCTCGCGCTCGCGCGCCGCTTCGCCGAGGTGCTCGGTCTGACCGAGCTCGTATTGCTGCCCGCCGGGCAGCCGTACCAGAAGCGCGACGTGTCCGCGGCCGAGCACCGGCTCGCGATGACGCGTGCCGCCGCGCAGACGTTCGCGCTGCCCGGCGCGACGGTCAGCGTCGCGACCGACGAGATCGAGCACACGGGGCCGACCTATACGGTCGATACGCTCGCGCGCTGGCGCGCCCGCGTCGGCCCCGATGCGTCGCTGTCGCTGCTGATCGGCGCCGACCAGCTCGTGCGCCTCGACACGTGGCACGAATGGCGGCGGCTGTTCGACTACGCGCACCTCTGCGTGTCGACCCGTCCCGGTTTCGATCTTGCTGCGGCACCGCAGGCGGTCGCACAGGAAGTCGCGGCGAGGCAGGCCGGCGCCGATGTGCTGATGGGCACGCCGGCCGGGCGCCTGCTGATCGACACGACGCTCGCGTTCGACATCGCCGCGACCGACATCCGCACGCACCTGCGCGACTGCCTCGCGCGCCGCGCACACATGCCCGACGCGGCGGCCGAGCACGTGCCGCCCGCCGTGTGGGCCTATATTCTTCAACATCATCTCTACCAGTCCTGATCTCATGGATATTCGCAAACTGCAACGCGTGATCGTCGACGCCCTCGAAGACGTCAAGGCGCAAGACATCAAAGTATTCAACACGGCCCATCTCACCGAACTGTTCGACCGCGTGATCGTCGCGTCCGGCACGTCGAACCGCCAGACCAAGGCGCTCGCGTCGAACGTGCGCGAAAAGGTCAAGGAAGCCGGCGGCGACGTCGTCAGCTCCGAAGGCGAGGACACCGGCGAATGGGTGCTCGTCGACTGCGGCGACGCGGTCGTGCACATCCTGCAACCCGCGCTGCGCCAGTACTACAACCTCGAGGAAATCTGGGGCGACAAGCCGGTGCGCATGAAGCTCGGCGGCGGCAAGGCGCCGAACGGTGCGGCGGCCGCGCAGGCCGACGACGAGGAAGACGAGGAAGAAGCACCGGCACGCCCGGCGCGCAAGACGACCGCGCGCCGCCGCTGAGTCGCTGCGAATCGTCCCGATGAAGCTCTTCATCCTCGCGGTCGGCCACAAGATGCCCGGCTGGATCGCGTCCGGCTTCGACGAATATGCGAAGCGGATGCCGCCCGAATTGCGCATCGAGTTGCGCGAGATCAAGCCGGAACTGCGTTCCGGCGGCCGTAGCGCCGAAAGCGTGATGGCCGCCGAGCGGCAGAAGATCGAGGCCGCGCTGCCGAAGAACGCGCGGATCGTCGCGCTCGACGAGCGCGGCCGCGACTGGACCACGATGCAGCTCGCACAGGCGCTGCCCGGCTGGCAGCAGGATGGCCGTGACGTCGCGTTCATCATCGGCGGCGCCGACGGCCTCGATCCGGAGCTGAAAGCGCGCGCCGACCTGCTGCTGCGCATCTCGAGCATGACGCTGCCGCACGGGATGGTGCGCGTGCTGCTCGCCGAACAGCTTTACCGGGCGTGGAGCATCACGCAGAATCACCCCTATCACCGCGCATGACGCGTCGTCCTCGCGACGCGCGCCCCACGCGCCCAACGAGATAACGACACCATGCCGTCCCGTATTTCCTCAGAACTTTTCCCGACCCTTTATCTCGCTTCGCAAAGTCCGCGCCGCCAGGAGCTGCTGCAGCAGATCGGCGTGCGCTTCGACCTGCTGCTGCCCCGCCCCGACGAAGACGCCGAAGCGCTCGAAGCCGAGCTGCCCGGCGAAGCGGCCGACGACTACGTGCTGCGCGTGACCGTCGCGAAGGCGCACGCCGCGCGCTCGCGCCTCGTCGCGAGCGGCAAGCCCGCCGCACCGCTGCTCGTCGCCGACACGACCGTGACGATCGACGGCGCGATCCTCGGCAAGCCCGCCGACCCCGCCGACGCGCTCGCGATGCTCACCCGCCTTGGCGGGCGCGAGCACGAAGTGCTGACCGCGGTGGCCGTCGTCGACGCGCGCGGCGAACTGCTGCCGCCCGCGCTGTCGCGCTCGTCGGTCCGCTTCGCGGCCGCGCCGCGCGACGCGTTCGCGCGCTACGTCGAGACCGGCGAGCCGTTCGGCAAAGCTGGCGCATATGCGATCCAGGGGCGCGCAGCCGAGTTCGTCGAACGAATCGCCGGTTCCCATTCGGGTATCATGGGTCTGCCCCTTTTTGAGACCGCCGCGCTGCTTCGCGCCGCGCGCGTCGACTTCTGAATTCCACCATGAACGAAGAAATCCTGATCAACCTCACGCCGCAGGAAACGCGGGTCGCACTCGTCCAGCAAGGCGCGGTGCAGGAGCTTCACGTCGAGCGCACGCTGTCGCGCGGGCGGGTCGGCAACATCTATCTCGGCAAGGTCGTACGCGTGCTGCCCGGCATGCAGTCGGCGTTCATCGACATCGGCCTCGAACGCGCGGCATTCCTGCACGTCGCCGACATCTGGCAGCCGCGCCTGGCCGGCGAGCCGCAGGCGAACGCGCCGCACCAGCCGATCGAGAAGACGGTGTTCGAAGGCCAGACGCTGATGGTCCAGGTGATCAAGGATCCGATCGGCACGAAGGGCGCGCGATTGTCGACGCAGGTCAGCATCGCGGGCCGCACGCTCGTCTACCTGCCGCAGGAGCCGCACATCGGCATCTCGCAGAAGATCGAGAGCGAGGCCGAGCGCGAGGCCGTGCGCGCGCGGCTGACCGCGGTGATCCCGCCGGACGAGAAAGGCGGCTACATCGTGCGTACGATCGCCGAGGACGCGACTTCCGACGAACTGGCCGGCGACGTCACCTACCTGCGCAAGACCTGGAC
The DNA here is from genome assembly GCF_017104785.1 of Burkholderia sp. Ac-20353. NCBI lineage: Bacteria > Pseudomonadati > Pseudomonadota > Betaproteobacteria > Burkholderiales > Burkholderiaceae > Burkholderia > Burkholderia sp. Ac-20353. The sequence goes on from NZ_JAAGPL010000084.1 coordinate 16,981, forward strand.
GACGATCGTCGCGCAGGCGCAGCGGCTGCCGGCAACGAGCCTGCTGTACCAGGATCTCGACCTCGCGCAGCGCGTGCTGCGCGATTTCGCGAACGACGACACGACGCGCATCCAGGTCGATTCGCGCGAGACCTATCAGCGCCTCTCCGAATTCGCGGCCGAGTTCACGCCGGCCGTGAGCCCGAAGCTGCACCACTACACGGGCGAGCGGCCGCTGTTCGACCTGTACAACATCGAGACGGAGATCCAGCGCGCGCTGTCGCGCCGCGTCGACCTGAAGTCGGGTGGCTACCTGATGATCGACCAGACCGAGGCGATGACGACGATCGACGTGAACACCGGCGGCTATGTCGGCGCGCGCAACTTCGACGACACGATCTTCAAGACCAACCTCGAGGCCGCGCACACGATCGCGCGGCAATTGCGGCTGCGCAACCTCGGCGGGATCATCATCATCGACTTCATCGACATGGAGAACGCCGAGCATCGCGACGCGGTGCTCTCCGAGCTGAAGAAGGCGCTGTCGCGCGACCGCACGCGCGTGACGGTCAACGGCTTCTCGCAGCTCGGGCTCGTCGAGATGACGAGGAAGCGCACGCGCGAATCGCTCGCGCACGTGCTGTGCGAGCCGTGCCCGACCTGCCAGGGCAAGGGTCAGGTCAAGACGTCGCGCACCGTGTGCTACGACATCCTGCGCGAGATCCTGCGCGAGTCGCGGCAGTTCAATCCGCGCGAGTTCCGCGTGATCGCCGCGCAGCAGGTGATCGACCTGTTCCTCGACGAAGAATCGCAGCATCTCGCGATGTTGATCGACTTCATCGGCAAGCCCGTGTCGCTGCAGGTCGAGTCGAACCTCAGCCAGGAGCAATATGACATCGTGCTGATGTGATGCAAAAAACCCAATAAAATCAATAATATATGCAAATTAATAGCACCAGCATTTGACGTAGCTACCCGTACAGCTACCCATTCGGAGATGGCGACTATGGAATGTCCACATTGCAGCAAGGGGATACACGAGGCCTTTCGAGAGACCAAGCTAAATGCTCAGCATGAATGGTCCGCCATCGGGAAACAATTCTGGTCTGCCGGCCACATGGCGTGTCCCGCTTGCGGCAAAGCAATAATCGTGCTGCGCGCCGAATTCAAGCCTGGCACTAAATACTTGTACGCAGACGATGTCGAGCCATTCCTCGTCTACCCCAAAAGTACCGGACGGCAGCCAGCGCCAGATGAAGTTCCCGATCAAATTGCCGAGGATTATCACGAAGCTTGCGCGGTGCTCGCGAGCAGCCCAAAGGCATCTGCGGCGCTGAGCCGTCGGTGTCTTCAGGCCCTGCTTAGAGACAATGGCTTTGAGCAACGGGATCTCGCGCCGGCCATCGAGGCGGCATTAGCATCCAATCAGCTGCCCAGCGCGATCTCGGAGAATCTAGACGCGGTACGCGTAATCGGGAACTTCGCCGCCCACCCGATGAAGGACACCAGCAGCGGAGAGATCCTGCCTGTCGAACCACACGAGGCGGAATGGAACCTCGATGTACTCGAGCAACTGTTCGATTTTTACTATGTACAGCCCGCGCGGGCGCAAGCACGCCGAGCAGAGCTCGACGCAAAATTGGTTGCGGCCGGAAAGCCACCACTGAAAATCGCGCGCAACACTAACGGGAAACCTCCGGGCTAAGCGCCCTACCCGAACGATGGCCATGAATACCGTCTTACTGCTGATGGCAAAGTACTCCGCCGCCGCAGTCGTGCCGATTGACCTAGTCTACCGCGACTATCTCTCACACCTGAAACTCGATCATCTCGTGCGCAAGGTTAAGCCCCCCCCCCGGGGAGCGCCGATAGCCGCGTATGGTTCCTCGACGATCGCGTTGCCATGATACGGACATAGGCCGATTATTCCGATGACGGTTGCGGCCAAGTGATCGGCTAACCTCTCCGCCTTTGATTGCCGCATTGTCGCCTGCGGAAGCGGTGTCAGCTAAAGACCTATATTGGACGCTGGGTTCACGGGATGCGCGCACAGACCCACCAATCAATATTTCCACGCCCCCGTAAAATTGCCATTATAAATCTGGGACTTTTAACATTCGATTTCTAATCAAACCCGTCCAGCTACGATCAGTGCATCAATGACCATTAGCTAGGCGAGGGATGCTATGCGGGAAATTAAAAAGGATGCGAGGCGTTTACTGGAAAAATTTGTGAGCGGACGAAAGTCGCTTGCCGCGGCTGCAAACATAGCTTCAATCCTGAGGACAATCGTATACCTGCATGTGCTCTGGCATCATCCATGTATATGCATACACCTTCCAAAAATTCTAGTCGGCCTCAAGTTTCTCGTCGCCCTGCCCCTTTCAGTCATAATGTCCATCCGGAATCACTTGGAATAGCGGCATCCTGCTGGCAAAATTAGGCGGCATCAGTAAAAATTCGCATAACTGACTTATTTGTCAAAAATCACTGATTTTGTGTGCTTTCGCGTGAATTTATGACTTATCAGTCAATCGTCGATACGACTAGAGGGCGGCACGTGAAATCAGATCGGGATCTTGCAATCAATTTCGACGAATGGCTGCGCCTAAGACTGGCCGAGCTGAAGCAGGCCGGCCAAGGACCAAAAGTGGGGGCCGAATACCAAGGAATTGATGAGGCGGATGCGTTACGAATCGCAATGCGTGCGGTACGACTTTATGCTGAGTCGCATCCTAGGCCGCTGCAGGTAACACAGAAGCAGGCGGCAGAGATGCTTGGCTTGAGCCGAATGACGGTATGCAAGATGGTAAGGACCGGTCAATTGCGACTGAACAAGTGTGGCATGGTACCAATAGAACAGGTCGACCGCGCGCTCGCTGGAGATTGACCGTGGCGTGCATGCCGCGCGCCGCTACATACAGCCTGCTTTATACGATGCGGCCGGTCCAATGCAAAAGCCCGCTTGCTTTCGCTAAGCGGGCTTCTATGTTGGTTGCGGGGATAGGATTTGAACCTATGACCTTCGGGTTATGAGCCCGACGAGCTGCCAGACTGCTCCACCCCGCGGCGCAGATTGTAATCGCAACGCGGCACTGCGTCAAAGTGTGTCTGCGATCGTTACCAATCTTCATCATCGGGATTCTATTTTTCGCGATTGCTGACGACGAGATGCGGCGGGGGCGCTCAGCGCAATTTTTCGCGCATCCTCTCGACGAAGTGCGCGCCCCCATACCACTCTTGCGACTCAGGATCGAGTTCCTCGAATAGCGCAATCGCAAGCTCGATTTCCTCCTGAGTCGGATCGCTGTTATACCCAGCGAAGATCGGTTGCGGCATCGGCCGGAATTTCTTCCCGCGCATTTCGGCAGGCAACGGTTTGATTTGAACCTCACGCATCCTTCGCTCCTTTCTTGAATCGCGCCTTCACTGCCTCTGCACGCTTTTCCCAATCATCAGCCTCAGACGACTCCCTGGCGCGCTTTTCGTTCGCTCGCAGCCTGCTCGGCGGGGGGCTCTCCACTGGGGCACGCGTCTTCGGCGCCTGGTACGGCAGCACGATACGCGCCGCCGCAATCCGCAACGGATCGGCCGGCTCATCGCCGCGCACGACGGCTTCCAGGTACGTCAGCGCATTGTCGTAGCGCGTCACCGGACCGTCATGTGCCACCGGCGCAGCACGGTCCTGCACCGTCGCCGGAGCCTTCCTGCCGTTCGCCGAACTTTTCGGCCGGCCCGAACCTATCCGGCTCCCTCCGTGTCCCGCTGCCATTGATTATTTCCTAAGTTGATATAATAAAAATCAAGATGGAAATCAAGATTCGTTCGATTTTCTCTGCCTGCGAGGATGCGCGGTGTCCCGCGGCGCAACATGCAGAGATTTGACCGCCCCTCCCTTGCAAACGAGAATCGTTCTCGTTCATTTGTTTGGCCGATGGCCGCGCTTTGCAAAAACGAGAATCAATCGCATTGACTCTCCGGCCGGCGAATCGCGCGCGTCAGAGCGGCGGCACGCAGGCCACGATGGTTGCCGGGCAGTTGAAGCTGGTGGAGGCGTTGGTCCACGTGAGTTGCGGGCCGCGCACCGGTCCGCCCGTGGAAACTACTTGGTGCGCGTTGTTCTGGTTGAACCCGCTGGATACGGTCGCCGTGTTGTGGTCCGCCGTCCATCCAGAGGAGAACGTCGCCGTCGCGTTATTGTTAGCGTTCTCCTGCGCCGCGATCATCAAGCAGTTACCGCACGGCGCGAAGCCACCAAGGATCTCCGTGGCCGAGCTCGCGACCTTACCGTCAAACCGGCCCCATGCCTTCACCTCGCCCGCGCCGCTGATCTCGTACAGCATCCCCTGCAACGGCTGGTTGACAGGAGCGCTGAACGTGAATGACGTACCGTCACCCGTGATGACCGGGCGCGAGAATACGGCGATACACTGCGCCGAAGTATCGTTCCACTGACCGAGCTGGTTCCATCGAAGGTCGGACGGCGTGATGGTTGTGCCGTAACCGTTGACAATGGCGACGAGCGTATTGCCGACGGTCGGGGTCGAGCTGAGCGTGAGCGTAGTAGTTGTCGGCGTGCCGCCCGTCCAGCCCCCCGTCCATTGAGATTGAACGATGCTAGGCGCCGTGCGGCTGCCTCCGCCGGCCGTGGATGCAATCCACTTCGAAGTCGTGTTATTCCACGTCAGCACCTTGCCATCGATACCGGCGCCTTCCGTGACATTGACGTCAGTCAGGCCGGCAAGCGTTGTCGACCCGCCGGAACCGGCGATGCCCCGGATCGTGAACCAGTTCGTGCCATCGGTGAAGAACTTCACGCCATTGCTCTGCGACAGCGCGAGCGTCCCGTTCGTCACGCCGTCCAGGTTCACGCCCGATGGCACCGTCAGCGTGCACACGCCCGCGCCAATGTTCTCGGCGTGCCCCCACCAACCGCCGGGGAAGTTGCCGCTGGATCCGGTCGGCGTCGGGAGCGCCTGCGATACAGCAGAACTGCTATTCGTGATGAGCGCTTTGCCGCGATCACCAGTGACGAAAGTGTAGGCGGCGGTCTGTATGGCGCCGCCGGCCAACAGGGTGTTGGTGCGAATGTTGCCGGTCGACATGATGGCACCGCCGCCTGACTGGTCGGTCTCGACGCCGCCGGTCGCGCCAACACTGCTCACGGTGCCGGCAAGAAGACCGGCCGGCGCGTAGCTGCGGAGGTCGGTGTAGTTCGAGACGGTGATCGTACCGGTCGTGATCTGATACAACGGGATCTTCCCGGCCGGCACGCCTGTCGTGTTGACAGATACCGCGCCCGTGACGTTGTCCGCATAGACGTAGTTCGTTGTCGACGCCGTGAGCGTGACGGTGCCATTTGCGATGGCGTTGCCGCCGTACTGACCGCCGTAGTAGCCCCACGTCAGGCCGGCAGTAGTCAACGCGTGGCGTCCCCAGATCATGGAAGGGCTGGCCGCGTCGAAGTTGGCGTTGACGACCGCCTCCTTGTTGGCCTGCGTGGGCGAGATCAGATCAAGCAGCGTGCTGTAGTTGGACATTCGTTACCTCTTGGTGGTGGTATCCACAATGGTCATGCGTGGCAGCATCAGCCGTTCCGCGCCGCCGCGATCTGCGCGCGCTCCATGATTGCGCGAGCCTGCTGATCGGCCGTTGCGCGGGTCGTGCCGGGTGGCACCGAGATATCCATGAAGTAGTTGTGCGTGCGGCTTCCTGCTTGGCCGCCGCCATCGCCACCGGTCGTGCGCAGCGCGTGATTAGGAACAATGCCGCCCGACTGCCCGGGAATGAACAGCTCAGGCCCCTTCTCGCCGACAAGATAGGGAGTGCCGCCGTCCACGCCGCCGCCGCCGGCGCGGCCCGGCAGACCGCCGAATAGCCCCATCAACGCAGACATGCCGGAGGTCGAGCTGTCCGCCATTGCGCCGGCCGCGACCGCATCTGCAGATCCTGTCAAGGCGGCATCCGTGAATCCGAACGCGCCGCCAAAGCTCCCGTTACCCAGACTGCCGAGAATGCTGTCCAGCGAGCCGCCAAGTCCACCGAGGCCGCTCGCACCGACGAGCGCGCCGACTGTCATGGTGGCGACGGTTGCAGTCGCCGCATTGATCGTGGCTGCCTGCTGAATCCCTTTCTGAAGGCTGCCGAGGCCAAATGCACTTCCGGCCGTGCCGAACCCCTTCGTGAGCTTCATCAGGTTGTCCAGAGCATCACCAGGAAGCGCGTTCGCCGCGGTCGCGGTTGCCCCGGTATGGGACGCGAACAGCCCTCCAGCCATGGAGCCGCCGATAGACGACATGTTCTCGAAGAGCTTCGACATCAGCCCGCGGGACGCCATTCGATTGAGGTCGGCAAGAATCCCGTCGGCAAGATTCTTGAAATTCAACTTGCCCGTGGTTGCGAGGCTGGCCATGGCGTCCTCCATGCCCTTCAGGGAACGCGTTACCACTTCCTGCGCCTCGGCTGCGGCGTTGTGCGCCGAATCGATGTAGTTCGCGAAAGCGGTCGCGGCGCCGTTCGTCCAGTCCTCCTGCTTTGCCTTCAGCGAAGCGTAATAGTCGTCATAATCCTTCAGCGACTGATCGAGACCGGCTTTGATATCCGCTTGCGCCTGGAGGTATTGCTGCGAGCCGCGCGCGCTCTTCGGCGTCTCCTTCTCGAGCTGCCATTGCAGGCGCTCGTATTCGGCATAGATCGACTTGACGGCCTGCACCTGCGCCATCGCATCCTTGCCCATCCCGAACGCGCCGAGCTCGCGTTGGTGCTGCTCCACTTGGTTGCGCTGATAGTTGCCAATCTGCGCATGGATCTGCGCCGACCGTTCGTCGAGCTTCTGGATGTCCTCCTTCAGCTTGAGCTCGCGCTCGTGAGCGACGTTGATGGCGAATTGCGCCTTGATGCGGTCCTGCGCGGAGAGCAGGCTCTTCTCGTCGACCGTGAGAATCCTGCGCTCCTTGAGGTCAGCGATCTTCTGCAGGAATTCGGCTTGGCGCTTCTCTGCCTCCGTGAGCCTGCCATTCGAATCAAGAGCGGCTCGAGTCGAGGCATCCTGGTCGCGAAGCTGTTGGATGAATCGCGTCGCGGCGTCGTCGTGATAGGCCTTCTCGTGAGGGACACGGGGAGTATGTTCGCCCTTTGAGAAATCGATGTTCCGCTTGTTTCTGGCCCAATCAGGAGGCCCCATCGGCTCCCGGGGCGGAGAATTGATCGCCTTGAGGAAGGATTCGTAGCTGCTCTGAGCATCCCCGATTTCCTTGATGCCCTGCGCGATCGCTCCAGCCCTGCCGATGTTCGAAATCATATTGAGGCCGGCCGCAACTTCGCGTGAAGCGGTAACTACCGCATAAAGACCGATTGCCGCGCCTTTTGCGATTTGCGCCACACCCGCATAGAAGTCATGCAGGACTGGCCCCATCGTCGCGTTGTCGCTAAACGCGTTCGTGACAGCGAGGATCGTCGGCAGGAGTTCCGTCTTCGCGCTCATGGACATGGCATCCATCTTGGCGCGGGAGAGATTCATTTGCTCCTCGAATGCCTTCATCTGCGCGATGGCTTGATTGCCAATGATCGCGCCTGCATTGCGCGCCTCGATTCCGAGTGCCGCCAGGCCGGCGGCACCGCGATTCAGGACCGGGATCAGATCCTCACCGGACGCCCCAAAAATCTCATTGGCAACGGCGGCTTTGCCAGCGCCATCCGCAGATTGCTGGAAAGCGTCGGCGATTCGCGGCATCAGGTCGGACGGGCTATTCTTCTTCAGGTCATTCAGCGAAATCCCGATGGCGGCAAACGCCGCGGCGGCATTCTTGTTTCCGTGAATCGCCTTGTTCTGCGCCTCACCGAGATCGCCGAGTGACTTGGCGGCCTCTTTGGCGTCAACGCCGGATGCCTTGGCTGAGAACATCCATTGCTGAACAGCATCGGTAGATGCTCCGGTCCGCTTCGAAATCTTGTCGATCTCGTCGCCATATTTCCCCATGGCCTCGGCGGCCTTATAGGTGATGCTAGCGGCCATCGCGACCACCCCGACGACCGCGCCGATCGACAGAACGCTCTTGTTCATGATCATCGACATCGCGTCTGTCCGCTCGCCGAGGACCATCAGCGAGCCGGCGAACCGCTTCCAGTTGCCCTGCGACGCCTCGTGCGCGAGCACGAGCATCTCTCGCCGCGCGCCGGCCGTGGCGAAATTCAGCTTGTGATGCGCGTTTTCCGTTTCGCGGATCCTGGCGATATAGCTCGCCATGGAATCGGTCACGCCGAGCGCTGCGGCCTTCTGTTCGAGCAACTGGCTTCGCGTCTTGCCGGCGGCGTCGGCCATCCGCGCGGTTGATTGCACGAACGAGTTGATCGCACCGGCCGAGGCCTTGCTTCCGTTCACGGCGGCTTCGGCGATTGCATCTTGAGCAGCCCTAGTGCGCCTTGCGGCAGCCTCCTGCGAGGCGAGGAACGATTCAACGCTGCGCTTCGCGCGATCCATCCCAGCTTCATAGCCGGACGCATCTACGGTTACGCGGGTGACGTTTTCGTTGCTCATGAATTCACTCCCTTGACATCGCCGTTGATCATTTCGTGCCCTTGCCGGCACCGTCGACAACGCTCATGTTCAGCGGCATCAGCGGCTTGTCGAGACCGTCGATCGGGTCATAGCCTTCCTCGCCTCGGCCTTCATTGCGGGTCATCACGCCGGCCTGGACGAGCGTGCTGATGCGGGTCGCGCGCGAGGTGCCATCGCCGCGCATCATGGGCTTGTGATCGAACTCCGGATCGAGGTCGGCATCCGGTCCGAGCAAGTTGAAGCACATTGAATATTCCCAGAGCCGCGCCCACGGGAGCATGGTGTCGGTCCAGAATTCAATGGAGAGGTGTTCGATGTTGCTGAAGGTCGCTTTGCTCAGGTCTCCGACCTTGTGCGGTGGTACGCGGAAGATCCGCGCGATCTCTGTCGTCTTGGCCCCGCGCGCCTCGATGAACTGGCTGTCCTTGTTGCTAAGGCCAAGCTCGTGGAACTTCATGCCGCGCTCGAGAACTGCGACCTTGCCGTGGTTCTCGCCGCCCTGCATGTACTGCCAGGAGTCTCGGAACTGCTGCTTGCCTTCCTTGCTGCCGAACGTGCCCGGATACTCAATCCAGCCGCCACCAGGCTTCGCATCGTTGGCAAAGAACCGGGTCGAATAGTCCTGCATCGACAGTCCCTCGCCGAATGCCTCACGCGCCAGGCCGATGAGGCTCAGCCCCATATAGCCATCGTCGCTGAGGCCACGCAGATGCCAGATGTCGTGGCGGCTGAAGTAGACGGTCTGTCCCGACTGGTCGATGTACCGGTAGCGGAAAGATCCGTTGTCCAGCGGCTCAATCGACATGCGGTCAGGATGTAGGGGCAACAGCTCCGTGATTTCGCCGTTGCTGTTCGCGGAGATCTGGTTGAACGCGTTTCCGCGGAGGGCCAGGTGCCCCTGCAACATCATTCGCCATTCATACGGCGTCTGAAAGCGGTTGGGTGCTTTCTCAATCAGCCTGTAGAGCCAATGATTGTGCGCTTTGATGCGGCCGCCGCCGAACGTCGGCTTGTAGAGCTCGAACGGCATGATCGCGAAGGATTCAGCCAGCACACGCACACACGCCAAGACATCGGGCAACGTCAGCGCCGATGCTGGCGTCACGCGTGAGCCGGCCGTCGAGCGGTACCCAAGCGGCGCAAACCAGAAGTTCCCCCAAGGCGATTTATCGGACGTGTCGCCGGCATCGGCGCGAATGCTTGAGATGAACATTAGGCCGCCTCGCTTTGGTTGGCTTTCCGATTCGCCGGGCGCGCCCAGCCAGAAATGTACGCCGCAGCCAGCGTCATGAAGACCATAAGGGCGCCAGCGATGGCGACACCCCATCCCGGATTGACGATCACGCCGCCGGCGAGAACCATGAGCCATCCGAGCAAGAGGCAGACGTTGAAAATTTTGATATTCATGAATCGCCTCTCCAATGCTTATCGGCGACGCCTGCCAACGACCATGTCGCCGACCGTGACCGCGCCGCCGGTGTCCAGCGCATCGATTTCTGCCTTCCGAATCTTGCTGGCGAGCACGTCGGGAGAGAGATCTCCGGCCGTCGCGACACCGTTTTTCCGCAGCACCTCAAGGGCATTTGCGTGAGGAGATTGCAACTCGACCTCACCATCCTTATCGAGCGCGGGCCATCCGATTGAAAATTTCTTGAGTGTCGGCGCGACATCGCCGGTGATTGATGTCAAGCGCCCGCTGATTTCGGTGCGCGTCAATGGCTCAAGAGCCAGACCTTCGACTTGCTTGCGCGCCTTCTTCAGCAGATTCATGGCGGTCACTACCTCGTCTTGGTTCGACATCGTCCTATGGACGAGCTTGCCAAGCCAGTTGTGGCCCTCATGCTGAATCCAGAGCTTGGTGCAATGTCCGACAAGGCTCAGTGCGGTTCCGAGATGGACGAGATATTGATCTAGTCGCGGATCGCGACCGTCGTACAACTCGCGCCTAGCGTCGAATTCATCGCGGTTTTTCAACGATTCCAGATGCCACGTAGCCGCAACCGTTGCCCGATGCGCCTCCTCGGCATCGCGAATCTGCGCGCGAAGCACTTCGATCTTGTTGGCCGCTTCGGTGCATTTCGCGGCAGCAGCCTCGAGGGCCGGGTCGTGTCGCTCACTCAGCGTATCCAATTGCTGCTTGAGCTTGGTCCGCTTCGCGACGTTTTGCTGTTCGGCGGAACTGATCCGGGCCTCGATATCGGGCAACGCGCGGAGTTCCCGCAGTTCCCGCAGCATGCGTTCATCGGTTTTGCTGAAGTCGCCGCGGTCGAGATTGCGTTTAAACATGGATGCTTCTCCAAGGCAGAAGGGATATCACTGAGCCAGGATCCAGCCGCTGACGCCATAGAGTCGACGCGGGCCGGGTTCCGGGGTCATCCAAACGTCGTTTCCCTGGCCGTCGACGCTGTATCGGGCGGGGACGTATCTGCCGATGTTCAAAACGCCGGTGCATTGCTGATGCGGGCAGATAGGGGTGATAACGCCATTGATGACTTGCGTCTCCGTGAGCTGCACCAGCACATTGCTGACGCCGCCGGCCGAGTCGAAGAGGGGGCTTAGCTGCGCGTTGGCGGTGCTCGGCGCATTCCAGGTCACGGGTGTTGCTAGCATGAGGTACTCCAGAAGAATGTGGGTGGCTTCATCTTGCCGCGCCGCCACTCACCGACCAAGCGTTCTGCATGTCTAAGAGATTCCGCGCATCAACTTGCTGTAACGCTTCTTGGCGACACTCAACTTGGGATGCGGATGCGGGATGCCAGACGCAAGCACGGCCTGGTAGACGCTTTCGGCACTATGGTGCGTGCGCCGACGTGCGAGCTCATTGAATGCCCGCCAGAAAGGAGCGAATCTCCTCCCAGATGTCGATCGTTGTGCCCGCGCCGCCGCCTTGACATAGTCGTTTTCCAGCTCGAGCAGCATCGTCCCGAGCTGCTCGACATTCCAGAAGCCGGATTCCGCCCCTTGCAATCTCTCGAGCGCCCATCCGTAAGCGTAGCGATTCAGGCTTGCGGCGAACTTGCCCAGGTCGTCCACGGCGTCGCGCTGCATCTCGATCCGGCGACGAAGCTCTTGCGCGACGGCGTTATCTCGATGCTTAAGCGCCTGCAACATGGTCCGCAGCTCCGAAGAGGTCTCGAATAATCGTGCCTCCTTCATCGGACCGCCCCTTGCAAACATTGCCGCCGGATATCCTGAATGGCCCAATACGCAGCTCGAGCTGCCTCCAGGCGCATCAGGAAGTGGTGGAAGTTCGGGAGGATGTCGCCGACGGGGCCGAGAGCCATTTCGTATAGCGCCCGCGCGGTTTGGGCATCGGGCCAGGACTCGAGATCCGCCAGTTCCTCGACGATGAAGATCAAGCCCCATCGGAAGTGGAGAACGAGATCGCCGGAGAAGAGCTTTCCCCATGCGAGCCGTATCCCGACAGCGCAATCATCCGTCATGCCGGCTGCCTCCCCTCATGCATCCGCGCCAGAATGCGAGCCTTGTATGCCGCCTTGCTTTCGCCTTGGCGGCCTCCGTCCATTCCGAGCGCCTTGGCGGCTGCCTGGAGGCTTTCGAGGTCGTCACCGATCGCGATGCGCTTTGCAGCCCGCTCCGGCGGATTGACCATTTCTTCGATGATCGTGGCGAGATAGTTCGCCGGGATGTGGGCGAGCTTGTACTGCTTTGCCTTGGCGATCGCGAGGGTGAATTGCCCTTCCGTGACGCCCGCGCGCCGCCAGCCGATCAGGAGGTCGTTTGATGCGTCGATCCGCACACCGCGCTCGATGAGCCATTCGACGGAGACCGCCAGCGGGGGAATATCGTCCTCCGGCTCGCGATTTCCACCCGCCATGCCGCTCGCGCCGCCTTCCCCGTGTGCTGAGTCGTCCGGAGCATCAGCAGCCCCGCTATCGCCCGATTCTTGAAGACCGGGGTTCAGGTTTTGGGAATCGGCACGATTCCCCTCAGTCGTCGTCTCGGTTTTTTGCTGGCTGTCCGGGGAGTTATCCACAGCCTCGGCGCCTGCAGCGTTATGACGACGACTGTTAGAACCACACTCCGCTCCATTCGACTCGACTCGACTCGACTCCGGGGGTGTACGCCCGTCGAACGTTCGCTGATCGTTCGATGATTGTTCGCCGAACACTCCGCGATCATTCGCCGAACCGGCACGCGCCGCCGCTTGCTTGCGCCTTCTCGGCGCGCCCGCAGGGATAGTGCCGTCAGGGAGCGGGAATCTGAACGTGGGTTGATCGATCTTCTGGTGATGCCAGCCCGTTACGATCCAGAATCGATCGCCGTCGACTTCGTATTCGTTGACCAGTCGTGCCGCTATCAATTCGTCGATCATTCGGCGAACGTCAGCCGAATCGAGCGTATCGCCCGGGAACACTTCAGCCTTGAGACGGATCGTGCTTGCCGGGTGGACGCCATTGTCGTCGCAGAAATTCCAGAGGCCGATGAATAGCAGTCGCGCCGGAAGCGAAAGCGACATGACCTGTTCGGAAGTCCAGAATTCAGGCTTGATGCTTCGGAACCGGGCCATTAGCGCCCCCCCGACTCGAGTGCGCGCGCCGCCATCGCCAATCCCTGGATAAGCGGCGCAAGGTGGTCGGGGCGAATACAAACGCCCTTGCCGCTCGGCCTAAAAAGACCGTCTGATGCGACGTACCAGACGCGGCAATCGACATATGCGCGCCCTCTGATCTCCGTAATGGATATACGCAAGCGCTCGCGTGCACCGCGCTGAATCTCGGCGATTGGTGGCCGATGGATCGCGCGTTCGTCACCTTGGTGGTTCGGCTCCATGGCTCAGTTCTCCACGGAATTCTTCTCTGCGCCCTGCACGTCATCGACGTGATAGCAGGCCGGATTCTGGAGCCACTCACGCACCTCACGGACGCGGAACGCCGTGATTGACGCCGTAACGCGGACCGGTTGCGGAAATCTCTTTGCCCTGATGAGACGCCAGAACGTCGCGGCGCTGATGCCAACCACGCTCGGAACGAGATCTTTTTGGCGGATCAATGCGCTGTCTGGCAGATCGGAAAACGGATGATGCATTCGCGACTCCCAAAAAAAATGCCCGGCAGCGCATTAAGCGAAGCCGGGCATCGGGCCCCACGCGGTCGGCGGAGGGGGTAGAAATAAAAAAACCCGCCACTCTGGCGGGTTTCGACGTAGTAATCCTACGGTATAGGTTGAGGGCGATTTTTGCGCACCCAACGTGCAATGTCAAGCAAAGTCATAGCGCTCAATGCAGTCGCAACCGGACATTGACCGATCCATGCGGACAGCTAACAGGGCGGAAAACAAAAAAACCCGTCACTCGGACGGGTTCTGGACGCAACATTCCTACGGTATAGGAATGGGCCTATTTTTCGACATCAAATGTCGATTGTCAAGCAAAGTCATGTCGTCACATGCAGGACGCCGCTGCAGGCAGCGCGCGACGCGTTGATCGATAGGTCATTGATCGCGCCGATCTTACGAAGGCGCGCCGCCAGGCGCGACCAAATTGCACGCTCTTCCGATGACAGCGCGTCGGAGACTGCGCGCCGATGACGCGCCGCCGTCGTTCGATGGATGCCGTGCACATCGGCGATCTCGGTATATGTGTCTCGCACGCCAAAGTGCATTGCGATGAGCCGGCGGGTCAAAGCTCGCGGCCGACGACCCAAGCGCGGCTCGAAGGAAACAATAAAGTCGACTGCGCTCCGGTACGCATCAACGAGGCAAGACGAGCGACGACCGTCAGCATCGGGCAGCGGCACAGGAAGCAATGGGCCGCACGCCGCCATCACGAATGCGAGATCCCATCGAGAAAGGTCTCGCAACACCCCCATGATTGCTCCGGCCGGTCCATCGCAATCAGCGGTCCAGATCTCGCCTGCGGGAGCAGCGGTATCCGTCATTGCATCGGCTGACACAAATGCGGCAGCGACGGCCGCCCTTGCGTCAGCGAATGTCTCATCCGGATGTGCATCGCACATGCCGTTGCGTTGATCGTTTGAGGGGATTCTCGAGCTACCATCCAGCGTGTTAGACATGATTGGCCTCTTCGACTTCGATTTCCCCGGGCCCCGTATTTGGTCGGGGTGAGCGGGCGCATGGCAGGGCTGGAAACCGGTAATCTGAGAAACCGGCGCACCCGAAGGTGCCCCCACCAAGGCCCGCCCATTGAAGAGGCGCACGATGGTAGCACGCACAAAAAAACCGCTCTGCGCGGTTCGTGCGCTCAGATAATACGGCTTTCCAGGGCCGGCGCCCGCTGTCTCGGGCACGACTTCACTATAGTCCATCCTGCGTCGTTTACAAGCAGTTTCTCAGGAGTCCGACTTAATTAGCGATTTCATCGTGGCAACACTTGGGCGGCTACCCGCGGACTTTTCCGCCAATGGCGTAAAAGTGATCAAGCAGTTCGCTCAAGAGGCACGACGTTCCACTTCTTCCCAGCCACGCATGTCATCAAAAATTGCGCCCAAAGCTCGAGCGCACGTCGACGCTCGTCGTAATACGTGTATTGGTCATATATGCCCTCGACGCCTTTGAGCTTGTGGTTGAGGCACATTTCGGTGATGTCGCGCGCAATTCCGAGCTTGCGCATATGGCTCTTCATAGTGCTGCGCAGGTCGTGCGGGGTGAAACGCCGAATCTTCGGCTCGTGATTCTCGATCCAGTAGTCGATCGCCTCGCGAATCGCATCCTTAGAGACGTATGTATCGCCCCCGTGTCGCTCAAGGCGATTCCTCAATCGCGCCGGCAGGATGAATTCGGAGTTACCTGCGAGCTGGAGTAGACGACTAAACCATTCAACAACCACGGGCGCCAAAGGGATGTCCATTTCTGGGCCCGTCTTGCTCGCTGGTATATGCCATCGAGCCTCGTTCAAGTGCAAATTCTCGCGCGCTGCCGTGTACAGCTCCGAGATGCGAACGCCAGTTGCGAGCGCCACGCGAATGGCATAGAGGTTCTCATCCCGCATTTTCGCGTTCGTCAGCACATGGAGTTCCTCATCGGTCAGCATCAAACGCTTCTTCACGTCGGGCCGCTTTCCGATGACAGACTCAAGGAGAATGCCGGCACATGGGTTTGCCACGACCATCTTTTTGCCCGCAGCGTGCTTGAAGATTCCCCTCAAAACACACCAAAGGGTGAACGTCTCGACCCATCCAAGCTTGTGCCTCTCGAGCTCGGCGATGATGTCGGCCGGACCGACCGATTGAATGGACATGCCGCCCATGCCGTTCTCGATTCGCGTCAGATTGCGCCCGTAGCTGCGCTGTGTGCTCAATGCAAGGGTGCTCAGCTTCTTCTCGCGATAATCATTGATGAGCTGCCGCACTGTCCAGTCCTTACGTGTCCTGGCTTTGCGGATCTCGTCCGCAGGATCCTTGCCGTCCATGAGAACCACGCGCTTCTTTGCCGCAATGGTGCGCGCTTCCGCAAGCTTCATGTCCGGGTACCGGCCGAGCGTTATTTCTTGGCGGCGGCCTCCGTGCCGATAGCGCAGAACCCATGCAGCGGTCCCAGCGTCCGATAGAGTGAAGGTCAGACCACCGCCATCTGACTTGGCGACCGGGACGCCGGCACGCATCCATTTGCGTAGCTCAACGTCGTTCAGAACATTCGATAGGGACTTTGCCATAAACTCGCACTCCCGAGCAGTGACTCACCTAGCTACCCGTCTAGCTACCCATCGGATGAGAGATCCGATGATGTTCGATGATATGCTACGCGACGGGAAAATTCCTAGATGTTTGTTTTCATGGCAGAAATTTAGATATTGCGAGGTGATATGACACTGCATGACACGGCACCTCGCAGCAGTATGACATCGTGCTGATGTAAAGCGCGACCATCCGGCCGCCGCGAAAGCCCTGCCCGGCGCGGCTTTCGCGCTTCGCGTGCCGCTGCGCGCAATGCGCGCTCCTGCGCCGCGCGCGGCATTTTCCTTTCCACCCTGACACTCACGCATCGAACATCATGAGCAAGCAACACAACCGGCGCCAGCGCAAGAAACTCCACATCGGCGAATTCCAGGAACTGGCCTTCACCGTGTCCGCGCAATTCCGCGGCGAACCGAGCGACCTCGAACGCGGCGAACTGATCGACGCGTTCATCGACTTCGTCGAGGCGAACGGGTTGCTGACCGTCGCGGCCGCGGAAGAAGACATCACCGCGTACGTGATCTCCGGCGCGCCGCGCGGCACGACGACGGAAGCGGATCGCGAAGCCGTACGCGCGTGGCTCGACGCACGGCCGGAGCTCGCACAGGTCGAGCTCGGCGCTTTCACCGACGCCTGGTATCCCGAGGCCTGAGCTTCCCGCCGCATCGACAGCCGCGGCCACGCGCCCGGCTGTCGAGGGCAGGCCGCTGCCGCGCGCACGCGCCCGCAGCCGTGCCTGCCTGCGTCCCCCTCTCCCTTCTCCCGCTGCGCTCCTTCTCCTCCTTCTCATCCTTCTCATCCCCTCTCGCTGCGATCCGCGACCGCGTTGACATCGC
The DNA here is from genome assembly GCF_017104785.1 of Burkholderia sp. Ac-20353. NCBI lineage: Bacteria > Pseudomonadati > Pseudomonadota > Betaproteobacteria > Burkholderiales > Burkholderiaceae > Burkholderia > Burkholderia sp. Ac-20353. Next base: position 34,008 of record NZ_JAAGPL010000084.1, read on the forward strand.
ATTCCCCGGTCGGACGAATGAATCGGACGCTTACTTCAATTTAACGAAGGTTAAAGGACGTCTCGCGCCCGTTCCCCTACTCTGATTGCGAAGAATCCGATGAATCACGGCGCGATCGGAAAGCAATACGAAAGAATGTCAGCCGTTCGTTTCAAACGCGATCCGGATTCCGACCCAGGCAAACATCACGGCACGACGACAGGCCAGACAGGGAGACAACCGATGACATGCCGCCCCCATCCACACTTCGGCGAGATGTTCGCCAGCGACGCATCGCCGACGGCGATGCCCGCCTGACCCTGCTCCATTGATTCGACACGAGGAAGACACGACCATGCTGAACATCCATTGTCAAGCACTCCGAACGACCCTGATCGCTGCGGGTGTCGCGACCCTGCTCTCGCTGTCCGCCTGCGGCGGCTCCGGCTCGCTGAGCCAGGGCACCGGCGGCTCCGGTTCCGGTTCGGGCAACACGACCGCCACGACGGGCGCCTCCGGCAACGGTTCGGCCAGCGACAGCGGTTCCGGCAGCGCGAGCGGCAGCGGCACCACCACCGGCAGCACGACCGGCAGCACGTCAGGTAGCAGCGGCACGTCCGCCAACGCGGTCGGCCAGACTGCGGCGGCATCGGGCAACATCGTGACGGCCGCGGGCGGCGCGGTCTCCGGCGTCGGTACGACGATCGCCGGCCAGTCGCTGCCGGGTGCGAGCCCCGCGACGACGCAAGGTCTCGGCACCGTCGTGCAGGACGCGGGCGCCGCCGTGACGACGCTCGGCAACGGCATCGGCTCGGGGCTCGGCCAGCTCGGCGCGTCGCCGAACCCGGTCGGCACGACGGTCGCGAGCACGGGCGGCGTGGTCACGAATCTCGGTAACGCGGTCGCCGCAACCGGCGGCGTCGTATCGAGCCTCGGCGGCAGCGGTTCGGCGCTGTCGCCGCTCGCGCCCGTCACTTCGCCGGTCGGCGGCGCGATCACGACGCTCGGCAACACGCTCGCGGGCGGTGGCGCGACGCTCGGCACGCAGTTGTCGACGGGCCCCGTCGCGCAGGTCACGGGTGCCGCGAGCTCGGCGATCACGCCGATCACGTCGACGGTCGGCTCGCTCACGCAGACGGTCGGGGCGGGCACGCCGCTCGGCACGCCGCTGACGAACATCGTCACGACTGTCGGCAACGGCGTCGCGGGCGCCGGCACGACGATCGCGAAGACCGGCAACAACCCGGTCACGACCAGCGTCGGCAACGTCGTGACGGCCACCGGCAACACGGTCGCGACCGCAGGCACCGCACTGCTCGGCGGCGGCGGCGCACCGGGCGCGGCCAATCCGCTCGGGCCGGTGACGGGGCTCGTGTCGACGGCGACCGGCGCGCTCGGCGGCG